>CAZCRV010000122.1:0-6721 GCA_964501175.1 uncultured Clostridium sp. | reverse complement strand
CTTTCAATTCTGCTTCTGTTTCCTTTTCCCATATCAGGGTTCACCTCTATGTTGTTATTTTTGATTATGTTACCGATGGGAGCACACGCCAAAAATCTGGATATAGCTACCCCCACCCAAACAGTCACGCACTATTATAGCGCATTTATGGTATGCAAATATAATCGATTTGTAAACAAATGCTTAATTTTTTCTGTTTTTTTGCGTTTTTTGCCAAAAGTTCCCTTTAGACGTTCATGATGACAGGCAGAATCATGGGTCTGCGCTTAGTCTTGCTGAAAATGAATTTACCAAGATCATCCTTGACGCGGTTCTTGATGGCGTAGAAATCCGCATCCCTGCCCGAAAGGCTCTTATCCATGGCCTCGGCCGCGATCTGCCGCATCTGCTCCATCAGATTCTCGGACTCACGCACGTACACGAATCCGCGCGAGACGATATCCGGGCCGGAGAGCACGTAGCGTGCATGCATATCCACCGTGGCAACCACCACGATAAGGCCATCCTGCGACAGATGCTTACGGTCACGCAGCACGATATTACCCACGTCGCCCACGCCGGAGCCATCCACCAGTACCTTACCCGAGGGCACGGTCTCGGCGAATTTCGCACTGTTTGCAGTCAGCTCCAGTACCTTACCGATATCCGAAATAAAAATATGATCGGCAGGGATGCCCATGCTGCGTGCCAGCTCGCCATTAGCCGCCAGATGCTTATATTCACCGTGCACCGGCATATAGTAGGTGGGCTTGGTCAGCGCCTGCATCAGCTTGATCTCCTCCTGGCAAGCGTGTCCGGATACGTGCACCTCGACCACCGAGTCATGCAGCACCTTGACGCCCATCCTGGAAATTTCGTTGACGATGCGGTTGATCAGATTTTCGTTGCCCGGGATGGCGCTTGCCGACAAAATGACAAGGTCCTGCGGCCCAAGCGTCACCTGGTTGTGCTCACCGAACGCCATGCGATACAGGGCGGACATGGGCTCGCCCTGGCTGCCCGTGGTGACCAGCGTCAGCTCCTCGGGCTTATAGCGCTTGATATCTCCAAGCTCCACGATCACGCCGTCCGGCACGTTCATATATCCCAGCTCTCTTGCCGCGCTGACGATATTGAGCATGCTGCGACCTGTGATGGCCACACGTCTGCCGTGGCGGACGCTGGTATCAATGATCTGCTGCACGCGGTGCACGTTGGACGAGAAGGTGGCTATGACGATTCTCTTATTCTTGTTGACCGAGAAAATATACTCCAGCGACTCGCCTACCTTTTTCTCGGAGGGGGTGTAGCCGGGTCTTTCCGCGTTGGTGGATTCGCACATGAGCAGCAGCACGCCCTCCTTGCCAAGCTCACCAAGGCGGGTCAGATTCATGACCTCACCCTCAATGGGGGTCAGATCCAGCTTGAAGTCGCCCGAGTGCACCACAAGACCCACGGGGGTTCTGATGGCCAGCGCGCAGGCGTCTGCGATCGAGTGGTTGACACGAATGAATTCCACCGAAAAGCTCTTGCCAAGGCTCACGGTATCCCCTGCCTGCACGCAACGCAGATCGGCCTGCCAGGGCAGCTTGAATTCCTCCAGCTTGTTTTTGAGAATGCCCAGCGTCAGCTTGGTGCCGTACACGGGCACGTTGAAGCTGCGCAGAAAATACGGCAGCGCACCGATATGGTCCTCGTGTCCGTGCGTCAGCACAACGCCCTTAAGCTTTTCCTTGTTGCTCTCCAGATACGACATATCGGGAATAACCAGGTCGATACCCGGCATATCCTCGTCGGGGAATCCGATGCCGCAGTCCACGACCAGCATTTCGTCTCCGCACTCAAACAGCGTCATATTCTTGCCGACCTCCAAAAGGCCGCCCAGGGGGATGATGCGCAGCTTGGCGTCGGGATTTTGAGCAATTGCGGGCGCAGTTTTTACTGCAGTCTCGACCTTTCGTCTTCCCGTGCGCACGTGCGTCTTGCGCTCCGAGGTCTTTTTCTCTGCAGGCGCGGGTGCTGCTTCGGCCTTTTCTGCAGCCTTTGGCTTGCTTTCGGGCTTCTTTTCAGTCTTCTTTTCGGTTTTCTTTTCGGGCTCTCTTTTCGCAGGCGCCTTGCTCTCCTCCGCCTTTTTACCGCGCTTTGCGGGTTCGCTGCTCTTTTGCTTTGCGGGCTTTTGCGCAGGTGCTTTTTTCTGCTCTGCCGCTACGCTTGCATAGATCTCCTCAAGCGCCTCATTGATGATCTTTTCGTTGATGCTCTTGCTCTCGCTCTTTTTTCTGGCAGATTGCTTTGTGCCGGCAGCGCCGGCATTTCTGTTGGTTTGTTTTGCCATAATTCTCCTTAATTTCCGTGTGCGCGCGGAACTCCTCTCTGAAATTGCGCACAAAAGCAAAGCCCTCTTCCATGGCGGTATCACGGCCCCCGCCCGGACGTAAGAGCTTTCTATTTGATTTGTTTTGTGAAATGAAATCATTTCAAAACGGTCACATAAGTCACGCTTATTATAGCACACCTTGCGCGAATTGTCAACAGGGGCGCATAACCTTACAAAAACTGACAGGCACAAAACCTTACAAAAGCAGACAAATCGCACTCGCCACTCCGCCGCCAAGCAAAAGTCCGCAGGCAAAGCCCACCCAAGCCTGCCACGGAAGTTTTTTGGGCGCAGGCGGCAACGTCTGCTGCCCACCCGCGCTCTGGCGAATGATCCTGGTTGCCTCGCTGACCATATCCTTGCCCTGCACCGCGACGGGGTCCCGCTTGAGCACGAAATACGCCTCCTCAAACAAGGAATCCTCCCCCATTTTGACTACGTACATTTTCTTTTGCGCACCCTTAAGCATGTTGTCCTCCCAAAAATCGTTTTCTGCTTGAATTATTGCCGTAGTTTAGCTCGTATTTACAATATTCTGGCAAAAATACAGCATTCGTGCCTCTACGACATATTTTATCCATGAATACCAATTTTTCAGAAAATTCACCATTTATTTCCAATTCTCTATTGACAAGAACCGTGCTTTTTAATATAATAATATTGTGAAAAACAAATCATGATATATAAAGGAGAATTATCTATGAAATCAACCGGCGTCGTACGTAAGGTGGACGAGCTTGGCAGAGTGGTTCTGCCCATCAGCATCCGTCAGACCATGGACATTAAGGAAAAGGATCCGCTTGAGATCTTTATTGACGAAAACCGCATCATCCTGCAAAAATATCATCCCGCATGCGTATTCTGTAACAATGCCGACCGCATTGTGTACTTCAACAACAAGCGCATCTGCGAGGATTGCCTTGAAAAGATCAAGACCCAGCTGTAAGAAAGGAATCACACCATGAAAATTATTGATATCAAGCAAGCATTGATCGGCGGTGCACTGGACGCTCGCCTTGCCGAGGTGTACGGCAAAGAGGGCGTTGCCGCACAGAAGATCCGCTATGCAAACGCCATCGACTCCTTTACCGCGCTGTACGGAGAGGATCGTGAAGCTTCCCTGTTCTCTGTTTCGGGCAGAAGCGAGCTTTCGGGCAACCATACCGACCACAACCACGGCTGCGTGGTTGCCGCTGCCATTAACTTAGACATCATCGCGGTGGCGTCCGCAAACGATGACGGCATCATCCGCGTCAAGAGCGAAGGCTTTAGCATGGACGAGGTGGATATCACCGCCTACAACGCGCCCGATCCTGCCAAGTTTGCAACCTCCGCATCCATCATCGCGGGCATGAGCGCGCAGTTTGCAGCAGCCGGCCTTTGCACGGGCGGCTTTGACGCTTACACCACCTCGGACGTGCTCAAGGGCTCGGGCATTTCGTCCTCGGCTGCCTTTGAGGACATGATCGGTAACATTCTCAATCATTTATATAATGACGGCCGCGTTGACAACGTGGAGATCGCCAAGATGTCGCAAAAGGCCGAGAATCAATTCTTCGGCAAACCCTGCGGCCTGATGGACCAAGTGGCCTGCGCGCACGGCGGCATTGTTGCCATTGACTTTGCAGACCCCGCCGCACCCGTCATCCGTGGCGTTCCCTTTGACATTACCGGCGCAGGATACGCGCTTTGCATTGTCAACACGGGCGGTAACCACGCCGATCTGACCGATGATTACGCATCCATTCCCGCAGAGATGAAGGCGGTGGCCGCGCACTTTGGCAAAGCCGTACTGCGCGAGGTGGACGAGGCAGACGTGATCGCTGCGATCCCCGCGCTGCGCAAATCTCTTGGCGACCGCGCCATTCTGCGTGCGCTGCACTTCTTTGCGGAAAACAAGAGAGTGCTTGCACAGACCGACGCGCTGCTTTCCGACGACCTGGACGCATTCCTCTCTCACGTTTGCGCATCCGGTCAATCCTCCTTCTGCTACCTGCAGAACGTTTACACCACCAAGGCTCCTGACGAGCAGGGTCTTTCCTTAGCTCTTTGCCTTGCCGAGCGCGTGCTTGCGGGCAAGAGAGCGGCTTGGCGCGTACACGGCGGCGGCTTTGCGGGCACCATCCAGGCGTTTGTTCCCGCCGAGTGCGTCGAGGAATTCCGTGCTTCTATGGATAGCGCGCTGGGAGAAGGCGCATGCCTGCCTTTGCACATCCGTCTGATCGGCGCTTGCAAGATCGCATAACGGAGGCAGACCATGTCTTTTTTTCAAAAGAATTCATCCCCCATGCTGCCCGGACAGCCGCCACGCAAGCAGCCGGAGCCCAAAAAGGCCACCAAGCAGGATAAGCTTTTATTCTGGCTGGTGCTTGGCTGCTCAGCGGTATCCACGCTGATCTATTTTACGCTGGTTGAGCTTTCCAAGCACGTGGAGTCGCTGATCACGGCACAGGTACTGGGCATCGGCGTCATGGTTTTGTACGCCGTGGCGGGCGCTGCCTTCCTGTTTACTTACATTATCTATAATCGCGGCTTTACGCGCGACAACATCACGCCCGACATGCTGCCCGACACCATGAGCGAGCAGCAAAAGGCAGACTTTATTCAAAGCGGCAAGGACCGCAAACGCAAATCCAAGTGGATGATCATTGTGATCTTTGCGCTATTCGTGCCCCTGGCAGTAGATTTTCTCGTGCTGATCGCCATTCCCACGCTGCTCTCCCCTTTGCTTGGACAATCCACAGGTGCATAATATGGCAAATTACCGCATCTGTACCCTGTTTTCGGGCTCTAAGGGCAACTGTACTTACATTGAGACGCCCGAAGCGAAAATCCTGATCGACATGGGAAAGAACTGCAAGGCAGTCTGCGCAGCACTTGCCGAGATCGGGGTTGACCCGCATGCTTTGGACGCGGTGTTTATCACGCACGAGCACCGCGACCATATCGACGCGCTGCCCGTGTTCTGCAAAAAATATCCCCTGCCCATTCACGTCCAGCGCGCAAGCGCCGAGCGGCTGATCGGATGTGCACCGCACATAAAAAAGCTGGTGCAGCCTTATCCCGATGCCGCTGCCTGCTGCGTGCGCGTGGGTGACGTGACCGTGCAGGCCTTCCGTACGCCGCACGACTCCCTCGCCTCGGTGGGCTATCGCATCACGCTGGACGGCGAGCAGCCGACCGCCATTGCGTACGCCACCGACATTGGCTACGTCACGCACGAGATCATAGAGAATCTGATGGGCTGCGAATCGGTGGTGCTGGAATCCAACCACGACCCCGACATGCTCATGGATGGGCCTTACCCCTATGATCTCAAGCTGCGCATCCGCGGCAAAAAGGGGCACCTTTCCAACGAGGATTGCGCCACGCTTGCAGCGCAGCTATACGCAAGCGGCACCAAAAACATTCTGCTTGCGCACCTTTCCGAGCAGAATAATACGCCCCGACTTGCCTTTCACGAGACCTTTTGTGCCATTGCGGACAAGGATTTCAATCTGCGCGTGGCGGACCCTGTGCATGTCAGCTGGCTTTTGCCGTAAAATTTACAAATCACCGTAGGGGCGCACTGCGTGCGCCCGCGGGCGACCGCAGGTCGCCCCTACGGAATTATTTGGAGTGAATGATCATATGCTCAACGTAAAACTCATTACGATCGGTACGCTCAAGGAGTCGTATCTGAGAGAGGCGGCCGAGGAATACAAGAAAAGGCTGGGCGCTTACTGCAAGTTTTCCGAGGTAAATTTGTCCGAGGTCAAGCTGTCGGACAAGCCCTCGCCCAAAGAGATTGATGCGGCGCTGGAGGCAGAGGGCAAGCAGATTCTGGCAAACATGTCGCCGCGTGCTTACAAGATCGCGCTTTGCGTGGAGGGCAAGCAATTGTCCTCGGAGCAGCTGGCGCAGAAGATCGAGCAGATCGGCCAGATGCACGGTGAGATCTGCCTTGTCATCGGATCTTCGTTCGGACTTGCGCCAAGCGTCAAGAGCGCGTGTGACTTGCGGCTGTCCGTCTCGGCGCTGACCTTCCCGCACCAGCTGATGCGCGTGATTTTGCTGGAGGCCACCTACCGCGCGTTCACGATTATCAAGGGAACGCCGTACCACAAATAACCGCCACCATACGGACGAGCCCTCTCATGAAAGTTTTCGCCCGCCTTTTTCAAAAGGCGGCGGGGACTTGGGGCAGAGCTCCAAGTCGCGCCCGCAGGCGCGAAACCTCTTTTTCGCCGTTCTTTTTGGTTCTTTTTCTTGCGGCTATATAGCCAAGAAAAAGAACGGATTGAATTAGGACATGTAACATTGAGAAAATTATCTCCGTTCTTTCTTTGAGCAAGTAGCCACAAAGAAATGAACCAGTAATTCGCT
>CAZCRV010000121.1:0-6726 GCA_964501175.1 uncultured Clostridium sp. | reverse complement strand
GCTAGCCTGTCACGCTAGAGGTCGTGGGTTCGAGCCCCATCCGGGTCGCCAATTTCATAAAAGCCTCTGTAGCTCAGTCGGTAGAGCAGGGGACTGAAAATCCCCGTGTCGTTGGTTCGATTCCGACCGGAGGCACCACATGCGGATTTAGCTCATTTGGTAGAGCGCCACCTTGCCAAGGTGGAGGTGGCGGGTTCGAGCCCCGTAATCCGCTCCAGAAAACAAAAGCCCGATGCAATCGCATCGGGCTTTTTGTTTTCTCGCGCGGCTTACGGGATTGCTCTCACCCGCTTCGAGGTGGCACTTATCCCGATGGGTTTACACAAAGTAACGTGCCTCCTCGACATTTGACGCACATAGTGCGTCAAATATGGGTTCTGAGCCCCGTACTCAAACCCCGCATGCGCGTCGCAGAGCGACGCTCATGCAAGGTTTGCGCCGGATACGTTTGAGTTAGGGGATGCTTTGGCGCAAACATGGGTTCTGAGCCCCGCCATAGCCTTTGAACTGATTTTTGAAGAGCTTGGTTTTGAATATCCAAATATTTATTAAACTCCCACACAAAGAACTTCTCCCGATGCAATCGCATCGGGCTTTTTGTTTTCTCGCGCGGCTTACGGGATTGCTCTCACCCGCTTCGAGGTGGCACGCATCCGAATGGGTTTGCTCAACGTAACATGCCTCCTCGACATTTGACGCACATAGTGCGGCAAAGTGCAAGCGCATTACGCGCTTGCGATGTTCTGAGCCCCGCCCAAGCCTTTGAACTGATTTCATTTATCGTGTATGTAATATGTGAAGGAGCGTCCGTATGATGCATCTCACCCACCGCAACCGCGTCGATCATTTCGCGGATTCTCCGCAAAATTTTCTCCGCTGCGGTCCCCCCTCTCCAGCGGAGAGGGCTTTTTTGCGCTTGTCTTCATCATTATCCGCGAAGTGTATCACACAATCATTCGAATGAACCAATCATCCTCTTGTACCTCAACATATATCATTTTCTCAAAGCCAACGAAGGCTTGCATCATTTCTGCAAGCTCAGGTGCGCGGTAGTAGAGCGCTACCAATTGATTATTACCATCATCGAAAAGCACCTCTTCTTGTCAGGAGATTCCCTCTGCCTTGAAATGGATAATCGCCCATTGCATTTGCCCGTTGCCCCGCATCATAACACTGGCCATATCAACGTCTGCCGGAACCTCGATGACTTTTTTGGAATCACCCTTTGTTACTTCAATCCTCATAGTTCTCCACCGCAATGCGGACGAGTACGTCTTCGTGATACACTTCTACCAGCGTACCAACGAAACCGTCGTCTGCCATGTCAAAAGCACCGACAACTTGGTCAAAGGCCTTTTCGCCAACAATTTTCTTCAGTACGCCGTTCTCAATGGCCTTTTTTACAGCGTTTATGGGAATTCGGGTAGTGACGTGTGTTTCATCTGTATCCACTCGAATCAGCATGATTCGACGATTGATAATTTCTGCGGAAGCCTCGCGAAGCTCAGCCACCGACCTCTCGCCCTCCAAGAGACTGTCTACGCTGACGCCCAAAGTCTTGGCGAGTGACTGCATGACGGTGATGTCGGGGTAGGAGGTATCACACTCCCACTTGCTCACCGCCTGAGCTGTGACCGACATTTTCTCGGCCAGCTCTTCCTGAGTGAGCTTTTTTTGCTTTCTGAAATAAGCAATGTTCTGTCCGATTGTATTCATATACTTTTCCTTTCGCTAAAATGGATTTATCGTGCGCGCTCCGATGATTCTATTATAGCATAAAAATCGTGGATTCCCACCGATCCGCAGTTGTTTTTGCGGATTTTTCACAACTCTTAGTTGAATGCTCTTATCCATGCCCCGCTTAAGCCTTTCTGCCGGATTCTTGACACTATTTCTATAATTTGCTATAATAATTTTGAAAAACTTTCCCAAATCACGGAACATTTCGGCATTTTTTGCGTCTATATAAGTGAGAACCCATTTAGGAGGAGGATAACATGAGCAAAAACGAACGTATCAACTCTATTTCCCAATTCCGCCTCTTACAGCTGCGCGCAGGTCTTGGCAGCTCCAAGGCAGGGCTTGCGCTGGGCGATCTGTATGAAAACGGCGTGCTTGTCGGAAAAGACCCTCAAACCGCCGCAAAATATTACCAAAAAGCGGCAAAGAAGGGGAACGCAGCCGCACAGAATCGTTTAGGCGTGCTGTATGCCAAGGGCGAGGGCGTCGAACAGAACGACCAAACGGCTGTGTACTGGTATCGCGAGTCTGCCAACCAAGAGGACCCGCTTGGCATGACCAATCTTGCCAAGTGCTATTTGAACGGCCAAGGCGTCGCGCAGCATTACGCGCTGGCCGCAGGCTGGCTCCAAAAGGCAGCCGAGTGCGGCGTGCATGAAGCGCAGGGCTTGCTTGGCGAGCTGTATTTGTCGGGTCTTGGCGTCCGAATGGATGAAAGGCAAGCCTTTTACTGGATCCGCAGATCGGCACAGGGCGGAGAGCTTTCCGAAAAAAGCGCGCTGACTCGGATATTCAAACAGGGCGGTGGCAACGGCAAGGACGCACGAGAGGCATTTGCTCAAACGGAAATTGCCGCCAAGCAGGGCGTGCCCGAGGCGCAGAACGATCTGGGCGTTTGCTATGCAATCGGCATGGGCGTTGCCAAAAGCGACAGCGATGCAGCTTTGTGGTACGGTAAGGCTGCCAAGCAGAATTACGCCGTCGCGCAATGCAACCTGGCCTACGTTTATATTGAAGGTCGCGGGGCGACCGAAAACCCAAAAATGGCAGCGCATTTGTGGAGGCTGGCAGCCGAGCAGGGGTATGCGCTCGCGCAAAAGGAATATGCCATTTGCCTCGAGCACGGCGCGGGCGTCAAGCAGAATCTTGCCGAATCGACTGCGTGGTACCAAAAGGCAGCCGAGCAGGGCGTGGTGCTGGCCATGGTCATGATGGGTCAGGCTTACCGCCTTGGAAAGGGTGTGCCGATCAACGAAGCAGAGGCGGCGGAGTGGTACGCACGCGCACACGAGCGCGCGGAAGAGATCGGATTTGAAAATCTCAATGGAATCGATCGACATTACGTGATGGTGGCGCAATACAACATTGGCTGGATGTACGGCAAGGGCCGAGGCGTGGAGCATGATGAGGCCAAAGCCTCTTATTGGTTTGAACGTGCTGCGAGGGGCGGAGAGAAGAGCGCGCTGCGCAGTCTGGGCATTCGCTACTCTTTGGGAAGAGGCGTTGATCGGGACGATCAAAAGGCGGCTTACTGGTTTGGCCTGGCTGCAGCAAAATATCGCCTGGCAGCCGAGGCGGGAGACGCCGAGGCACAGACGGAATATGCGGTCTTTCTTGCAAAGGGCAGAGGCGTGGAAAAGAACCCCGCAGAGGCGGTCTTGTGGTATCAAAAGGCAGCCGAGCAGGGCAACCTGGCGGCGCAGACCAATCTCGGACATGCATATTCGCAGGGAATCGGCGTTGAGGTCAACTGCGAAAAGGCCCTTTACTGGACGCGCAAGGCAGCCGAGCAGGGGCAGGCGCGTGCACAGAATAATCTTGGCGACTATTACGAAAACGGCAAGGGTGTTGCGCAAAGCGACAAACAGGCGTTTTACTGGTATGGTAAGGCGGCCGCGCAGGGCGACGAATACGCGTTGCGCTCGCTGGGTGAGTTTTACCGCAACGGCAAGGGCGTGGAGAAGGACGACCAAAAGGCGATCGAATGCTTCCGCGCGTCTGCCGAAAAAGGCCATCCTGAGGCCGCAGAGGATCTGAAAAAGTATTACGATATTGATTTAGACTAAGAAGGGAGGCATTGTTATGAAGCGAACGTTATCATTGGCGCTGTTTATTTTGTTGTGCATATCCGCGCTTGCGGGATGCGCAAATCAGGAATTTCCTGCCGAGTTTACATTTTCCTACGAGGTGGAGAAAAGCACGTACACCCGCGGCGAGACCGTGAAAATCACGGCCACCGTGACCAACGCCTCGGGCAGACCCTACCGCTATACGGGCTGCTCGGGCAACGATTTTATTCCCATGATCTCTCTCTGTTGCGCGTCCGATCCGCAGTATCAACTTGCGTTTGAGCCCATTGCGTTCCCGACCGACGTGGTCGAAAAAAAGGTGGAGGACGGCGAGAGCGGCAGCATGGTGTATTCCTTCGTTATCCCCGAGGATGCAAGGCTTGGCAGCTACAACCTGACCTTGTGGCGCGGAGAGAGCAAGCAAGAATTTCCCGACGTGCTTTCCATCGTGGAGCTGACCTTGCAAAACGAGAATGACAAATACACGTATAGCTCGACGATCATCAGCGTGAAAGACGCGCATATCAAGCCGATCCGAACGCTGGTTTATACGAATGAGTATTCACAGGACGGTCAAGAATTGCTTTGCGGCGACGGCACGGGCAGCTACGGCGTATTTTCTGATCCGAGTACCAAGATCACCGATTTTCCGACGCTTGTGGCAAGCGACAAGGTCACAGTTGAGTCGCCCGCAGGCGCAAAGCTGACCGCGGCGCGTATATACGACGTGAATTTTGAACAAGAGAAGGTGTATAAGTCTCTTAGTTGGAACGGGCTGCATCTTTTGCCTGCGGGGGAATACGTAGTGGCATTTTTCGAAACCGTGGACAGCCGCAATGGCGGTAACGAGGGAGATACGTATTGGATCACGCAGTATGAAAATATTTTCAGGCTGATCGTGCCCGAAAGAGAACCCGGACAGGCGCAGTATTCGCTGATCTTCAACAAAACGCACGCGCTTGACGAGAATTTTGACTTGAACGCAAAATATCGCGCAGGCGAGCGCGTGGAGTTGCGGCTGGAGCTTGTGTATGAGCAGTATTATGAGGTGACTGTAGGCGACGAGCGCGTCGTACAGATCGGCTCGGAGTCGCCCTGGGTAATTTTTGCCTTTATCATGCCCGAGGGCGACGCTTACGTGGAGATCACCGAGGTCGGTGTTGATATTCTTCCGGGGGCACCGTAAGCATTTCAAAGGCATGGGCGTGGCTCAGAACAAAAAACGCGGAGCGGATTACGGGGCTCAGAACCCATATTTGGTGCTTCGCACCAAATGTCGAGGAGGCATGTTACTTTGTGTAAACCCATCGGGATGCGTGCCACCTCGAAGCGGGTGAGAGCAATCCCGTAATCCGCGCGAGAAAACAAAAAACCCGATGCTATTGCATCGGGCTTTTGTTTTCTGGAGCGGATTACGGGGCTCGAACCCGCCACCTCCACCTTGGCAAGGTGGCGCTCTACCAAATGAGCTAAATCCGCATATTTAATTTTCCGAAAGAAGTTGGCGACCCGGATGGGGCTCGAACCCACGACCTCTAGCGTGACAGGCTAGCGCTCTAACCAACTGAGCTACCGGGCCGTATCTCTCAGCCGCATTATTATAGCACAGCACTTTTGGCTTGTCAAGTGTTTTTGCGAAAAAATTCAGAAATTCAGAGGATTTTTTACGGATTTTTTACGGATTTTTTGTAAGGCATCCATGAAATTTTTGGTAGTGGGAGCAATCCCGTGCCCTTGGGAGGTCGTTGCCGCAGGGACGGGACATTGAGGGCACGCTCGGTGGGGGCATGAGATTAACAGCGATATTTTTTGACGCTGCAACGTATCAAGATAAACAGTTGCAGGGGATGGCGTCCTCGACATCCCGCGCTCGCAGCAACAACCTTATCTCATTTCCCCGCCAGCTTTTTGGCAATATCCGCAAGCGCTCTTTCGGCTGCGTCTCTTTCGGACGCGGGGATCTTGCCGCTGACCTGCGTTTCAATCGAAACAGGGCACCCGCAATCCACCTCTGCAAGAGCCTTGGCAAAGTCCTCCCAATCGATCACGCCCTCGCCGGGCAGCATGTGGCGGTCGGCGCGGCCATCGTTGTCGTGTACGTGCAAGGCGCGCAGATATTCCTTGCCGAAAAGGCGCACCGCATCAGCAGGCGAAAGGCCAAACACCGAGCAATGGCCGGTATCCAGGCAGACGCGCATATAGGGCGAGTTGATCTGTTTGACAAAGCGCAGAATCTGCTCGGGTGTGGACAGGGAAAGCGCGGTCATGGGCATGTTTTCAAAGCAAATGACGGTATCGTGCGCCTTGGCCACCTCGCAAAGGCGGGAGAAGAACTCGAGATTCATTTCCCAAAGCTTTTCGGGCTCGGGGTCCTGCCAGTCGCCAAAGGGCATGATGGGGTGAATGATAAAGTTGGGGCAGCCCATGATCTGACAGCCTAAGATCGAGCGCGACATCTTTTCAAATCTCTCCGCGCGATCCTCGGGTGCGGTGTCCTGCGGCGGCCAACGCCAGGGGCCGTGCGCCTGGTAGATCTCAATGCCTGCGTTGTCTGCGTCGCGGCGAATGCCCGTAAGAATGCGCTCAAAGCCCGCGGCATCCTCGGCAAACAAGGGGTCCTCGGTGTGCACCAGTTCCTGAATGTCTGTGCAGTCGTAGCCATGCTGCTTCATGCGCTCAAAGGCGGCTGCGTGGCTTCCCAAATATAAGTATGCGCTGTCAACGATTCCTGTTTTCATGTTCGGCCTCCCTATAGAGTATTTCTCCCTTATTATACTACAGATTCTGAAGAATGCAAGAGAAAAGTGCGAATACAGACAAAATGTCAGCACATGTATCACGCATACCGGGGAATGACATTTACCAATACTTATGCTATAATGCAAGCAAAGGAGATGGTGAGATGTTGATTTTGACG
>CAZCRV010000120.1:0-6740 GCA_964501175.1 uncultured Clostridium sp. | reverse complement strand
GGTAACGATCAGGTGCGCTTTGAGCTGACAATCAAGGCTTTTGCGCCTGATATGGAGATCATTGCTCCTTGGCGTGTATGGGATATCAAGTCTCGTGAGGAAGAAATTGATTATGCCGAAGCGCACAATATTCCGCTGAAGATCAGCCGCGAGACCAACTATTCCAAGGACAAAAATATCTGGCATCTGTCTCACGAAGGTCTTGATCTTGAGGATCCCTCGGGCGAGCCTATGTATCAAAAGCCCGGTTTCCTCGAAATGAGCGTTTCGCCCGAGCAAGCACCCGATACGCCCACGTATTTGACTATTACCTTTGAGCAAGGCATTCCCGTTGCAATTGACGGTGAGAAAATGGATAGCGTAGCACTTGTTGAAAAGCTCAACGAGCTTGGCGGTGCAAACGGAATCGGGCTTTTGGACCTGGTTGAAAACCGACTTGTCGGTATGAAGAGCCGCGGTGTTTACGAAACGCCCGGAGGAACCATCTTGTATCACGCACACAAGGTGCTGGAATCGATTACTCTTGACAAAGAAACCCAGCACTACAAGCAGCAGGTCGCAATTAAGTTTGGTGAGCTTGTATATAACGGTCAATGGTTTACGCCTCTGCGCGAAGCACTTTCCGCATTTGTGGATAAGACACAGGAAACAGTCAGCGGCGAGGTCAAACTCAAGCTTTACAAGGGCAATATCATCAACGCCGGCGTAACTTCCCCCAATTCCCTTTACAGCGAGACAATCGCGTCGTTCGGTGAAGATGGCGGCACTTATAACCAAGAGGATTCCGCGGGATTTATCAACCTCTTTGGTCTTCCCATCAAGGTCAAGGCCATGCTGGACGCTCAAAAGAATCAATGATTACAATACGGGGTGTCTTTAAGACAAAGACACCCCTCGTTTGATTGAAAGAAAGGATATTTCTTATGAATACCATGTGGGCAGGACGCTTTCAAAAACAGCTAAACAGCCGTGTCAATGACTTCAATTCTTCAATTCATTTTGATTGCCGTATGTATAAGCAGGATATTACAGGCTCAATTGCGCATGCGACCATGCTTGGCAATTGCGGTATCATTTCCAAAGAGGATGCTGCGCTGATCTGTAAGACGCTTCAAGAAATACTGTGCGATCTCGACAGCGGTGCTTTGGAGTTTGATATGAGTGCTGAGGATATTCACATGTTTGTGGAGTCAGAGCTGACAAGCCGAGTCGGCGACGTTGGAAAGCGTTTGCATACTGCACGAAGCAGAAACGATCAGGTTGCGCTGGATCTGCGACTGTATCTGCGAGATGAGATCAAGGAGCTTAAGGCGCTGACCTGTCATTTGCTTGAAGTCATCTGCGACAAATCCGAGCAGCACGCATCAGATATTATGCCGGGATACACGCACCTGCAGCGTGCACAACCGGTTACGTTAGGTCACTATCTCATGGCTTATGCGCAGATGTTCGCGCGCGATGCGCGCAGACTTGATGACGTTTCCAAAAACATGAACGTTCTGCCGCTTGGTTCTTGCGCACTTGCCGGTACGACTTACCCGATCGATCGCTTTATGGTCGCAGAGCTTCTTGGCTTTGATAGCGTGTGTCAGAACAGCATGGATGGAGTTTCTGATCGTGACTATGCTATTGAGCTGCTCAGCGCGCTTTCGATGATCATGATGCATCTTTCGCGCTTTTCCGAGGAAATGATTCTTTGGTCGTCGTCCGAATTTGGCTTTGTTGACTTGGATGATGCATATTCTACAGGATCATCCATTATGCCACAAAAGAAAAATCCCGATATTGCAGAGCTGGTTCGTGGCAAAACAGGGCGTGTATACGGTGATCTGACAGCGCTTTTGACCGTTATGAAAGGAATCCCTTTGGCATATAACAAGGACATGCAGGAGGATAAGGAAGCAGTATTTGACGCGCTTGATACTGTAAAGATTTGTCTGGAATTGTTCGCTGCCATGCTTGATACAGCTACTTTTCACACCGATGTGCTTCGTGATGCTGTTTCCAAGGGCTTTATCAACGCCACCGATTGTGCAGACTATATGGTCAAAAAAGGCCTTCCCTTCCGCAGCGCATATAAGGTAGTCGGACAGCTTGTGGCTTACTGTATTGAACACGCGAAAACGTTGGAAACACTTACTTTGGAAGAATACAAAGCAGCAAATCCTATTTTTGAGAATGACATTTACGCTGCAATTGATCCCGATACTTGCGTCGCGGGTCGTGCTTGCTATGGTGGCCCCGCACCCGAAAGCGTCATGGCGCAGATTGCATCCATGCGCAATTTCTTGAAAGAATCATAATGATCAGATATGACTTTTGTGCGTTATGTGCGAAAGTCATATTGCATTCATCCGACGTTCACGCTATATTCATGTATTTATGGTAGAATAACACAAGATTATGTTGGGAGGTGACGGGTTGGCAGAAAACACGTTTCAGCGCAGAGAAAAAAAGATACTGTTTGACGCAAGCCTTGCCGAGCCGCTCAGACAGCGAATTGAGGAATACATGAATGCAGACCCATATAATAAGGACGGCAAGCCTTATACGATCTGCAATCTGTATTTTGACAATGAGTACAACGACGTGATCAGAAACTCGGTGCAGCTCCCAAAATTCAAGGAAAAGCTGAGGCTGCGAAGCTATGGCACGCCTGGGCCCGATGATAAGGTATTCTTAGAGATCAAAAAGAAGCTCAACGGCATCGGCACGAAACGACGCGCAAAGCTCAAACTCTCGGAGGTTTACGACTTTTTAGAAAGCCGAAAATACCCGGAGGATACCAAGTTTATCAACACCCAGGTGCTTCGTGAAATTGATTATTATCTCTCACATACACCTGTAGAGCCTGTTGCCTACATCAGCTATCAGCGATACGCTTACTTTGGCAAAGAGGATCCCAATTTCCGTGTCACCTTTGATTTTGATATTATCTCTCGCAGACACGATCTTTCCTTAGAAAGCGGCAGATTCGGCGAACCCTTACTTCCGCCCGATCTTGCGCTCATGGAGGTTAAATTTGCCGGAGCAGTTCCCTTGTGGTTTGTCAAGATCATGAACGAGTTCGGGCTTTCGTTCCATACATTTTCCAAGATTGGCACCGATCTGAAAAAAACAGTACTGAAAAACAACGGGATCGACGAGTTTTTGTTGACCGGGTTTTTATAAAGGAGAAGTTCTATGCAATTTTTAGAAAATTTGTTTAATCAGCTGCTCGTGAACATCGAGATTTATTACGATACGGCAAACACCGGTGTTTCTACGCTGACACTTGGCA
The DNA here is from genome assembly GCA_964501175.1 of uncultured Clostridium sp. Taxonomy (GTDB): domain Bacteria; phylum Bacillota; class Clostridia; order Oscillospirales; family CAG-272; genus SVQP01. Next base: position 3,460 of record CAZCRV010000120.1, on the reverse strand, counting down.
AAACGCTTGCCCTAATCGGTGCCAGCATCGGCATGTGCATGCTTGTCACCTTGGTTTACATACTTACCAATCGTAAAAAAGGCTATTCCACCAAGTCTCTTCTGACCATTTTGCTCATGGGCCCCATCGTTTCCGTGATTGTTATCTCGGTTGGCTCGAACCTGGCGCGTGCCATCAGCATCGGCGGTGGCCTTGCACTCATCCGTTTCAGACATTCGGTAGAAAGCCCCCAGGATCTGATCTTCATTTACCTCTCCTCTGCAGTCGGTATGGCTTGCGGTACGGGCGGTATCGGCTTTGCAGCTATTGCGATCGGCATTATCCTGGCTGTCATCATCATCGCTTCGCTTGTCGGATTTGATAAGATCGGCGGAGGATCGCTCAGGCTGACCATTATGGTTCCCGAATCGCTTGATTTTGACGGTGTATTTGACGAGGTGCTCAAGCAGCATTGCAAGGGTTATCACCTCGAGCGCGTCAAGTCGGTTGAATACGGCACGCTCAACGAGCTCCGCTATAGAATTCGCCTCAAGGATCCTCATGCACAAAAGGCTTTGATCGACGACATCCGCGTTCGCAACAGCAATCTCAACGTGGCAATCACCAGAAAGCCTAACGACGACTAATGAAATAGTGAAAGCCCGGCCTTTATGGCCGGGCTTTCTCGATATATGATCAGAGCGCATATTCGCTGATGCGATCCTCCATGAGCGTATATTTCATGCCGTTGATAAGCACAGAGGGATTATTTTCAATGCTTTTTTTGAATTCTTCATCGTAATATTCAGTTTGCTGAATGCTTTCTTCGGATTCATACCAACGCATCAATACGATTCTGCCATTGAGATCAACATAGTTTTCACACATGACACCACAAGATTGTACATTGATGTAGCCCACCGTTTCAAACGTTCTGCTATCGATTGTGACATTGAACATCCCCATTGTATATCGGATATTTTGCTCAGTGATCAGATACTCATTATTTTTAACGGTCAAAGGATTTTCCTTGATCAATAAGGGCCTGCCATGGACAACGTCGTTGCCGTTCGTGACTGCTCCGTAGTGATCTTCCAGGAAAGTATGAATCTCTGTCAACCATTCATCGTCCTCTCCCTCTTGATCGCAGCAAATACAGCCAAGCGTGCGATAGTATTCATCATTTTGCTGAACAAACCACACAGCTTCATTTTTATACAGCTTTTTGTGCGCAAGATTATAGGTGTCACGACAAATTTTCACTCCGATTACATCATGTATCATTGCCCCTTTTGGTACACGGCAGGTTGATACAAGTGCAAGCTGCCCATCCGGATAACGATACGTTCCCTCGCTGTTTTGGCATCCGATTTTTGGAATAATGAAATCTTCATCCAAGCATTTGATTTCAATAAAAACTTTTGGGATTCTTTCAATGGAAATATGCGGTACGGTCATAGGAAATCCGTAAGTATAATCATGCTTTGCCATTTTAATTCTTCCTTTCTCAAACATTCTGATCTGATCTTGGGTACAAATGGATAGAAACTGCTTTTTTGCATAAAACAGCCTGCTTTTCACAGTTCCGACAGGAATCCCCAAACGCATAGCTATATCCTTTTGCTTGTAACCTTGCGCCGTCAGGAATAATACCTCTGACGATTCTTTGGGCAATTGCTTTAGCATGGTGAATAGCGTATCATCCTTGTATAGAATATTGACAGCAATTTCCGAAATTGCTTCAGTGGAAATCACTGTAGTTCCATATCTTTTCCGATACCACAGATTGCATTGATTTCTTGCAATCGATAATATCCACGTCTTAAAAAGATTTCGATCTTGTAATTTTTCAAACCCAAGACACGCTGCCAGGTAAGTTTCTTGAATAACGTCATCTGCATCAAAGCTGTTGGGGAGTCTGTAATTGATATACCGTTCAACAACGATGCGGTGCTTTTGTAATAGCGATTCCAAGCTTTGTTCCTGTTCCATATGTCCCTCCTTTCCGAAAATCAGAACCGGTTCTGTATATTAAGTTGTTTTTAGCTGTAAAAAGGTTCATGAAAATCAAAATTTTCGTGTGCTAAAAATGTCATCCAAATATCGGTTGTATTTGAAACAACCATTTGATAATTGTTTTTTGGTTAGAAATGATGTATAATGCAATTACACCGGTGATAACAATTTAATTTAAGGAGAATTTTATGCAACTGACTATTGGAAATAAAATACGTGAGCTCAGACGCCGTGACGGGCGCACACAAGAAATGCTTGCAGAATCCCTGGGGGTCACGTCGCAGGCAGTCTCTCGCTGGGAATCCGGCGGGAGTTACCCGGATATGGAGATCGTACCAGCAATCGCCAATTATTTCGGCGTCTCTATCGATTATTTATTTGGTTATGACAATGACAGACAAATCAAAATTGCTGCCATTCTGGAAAAGGCACACGAATACAATTTGCGCTATCGGGATGACGGAGTATGGTTTGACGAGTGCTTGGTTTTGCTGCGAAACGGTCTTGCGGAGTTCCCCGGCAACGAAGAGATTATGATTGAGCTTGCAGAGGCCTTATGTGAAGCAGGATGGCGTCGCTGCGGCGAGCGTCTGTATTACGATGAGCAAGGTTTTTTACATCACGATCATCAAAGACATCTGAATAATGCGTATTGGGAGGAAAGCATCAGAATTTGCGAGCGACTGGCAAAAGATTGCTCTGTGTCACATATCAGAACGCGCGCTATCAGCGTATTGGTCATGCTATATCGAAACATTGGGCAATACGACAAAGCGATTTCGCATGCAAATGCAATGCCTTCAATTCAGCAATGCCGTGAGTATCTGCTTGCGGACGGCACAGACGGAAAGCAGCAAGCGAAATATATTGGCGAATTCCTTTTAAGCTGCGCCAAGGAATTAGCAGAGCAACTGATTTTTGGGTTGATCGTCAATCGTGCTCACTTTGATGGCGATATGCCTATTGAAAAAGTAAAGGGGGCAATTGAAATTTTCGATTTGATTTGTGACGACGGAAACATGGGTGAATATCATGACTTTGTTGCTAAGATGTATCTGTATCTCTCCAGATTACAGTATGAGCGCGGTTACTCTGACGACGCTTTTGCGTCGTTGGACAAAGCGCTCATGCATGAAAAAGCTTACGAAGCCGTACTCGACGGACGCGAACACTCTTTGACAGCGCCTCTCGTTTCATTCGTTCGATTCACCCCCGACCATATAAAAGGTAAGGTCAAGGATTTGGCCAATGACTGGCCGTTCTGGTGTTACCCGGATTTTTCCGACATCGAAGATAAGATCAAATCAGATCCCCGTTGGATGGAATGGGTGAAAAAATTGCAAGCATAATTCCCTGCTATTTAAGAAGCAAGAACACCGCAGATTTCTGCGGTGTTCTTTTCATATTCAGAATCCCTCGTATTCGTCATAGAATCCGGCTTTTTCCATGCATGCACGATATGCAT
>CAZCRV010000119.1:0-6787 GCA_964501175.1 uncultured Clostridium sp. | reverse complement strand
TCGGGGTTGACCATCACGCGGATCTCTCTGCCCGCCTGAATTGCATAAGCCTTGTCAACGCCACCGAAGGACTTCGCGATCTCTTCGATCTTTTCAAGACGCTTGATGTAGTTATCCATGTCCTCTCTGCGGGCACCGGGTCTTGCTGCCGAAATCGCGTCAGCTGCCTGTACCAGGAAAGCGATCACGGTCTTGGGTTCAACGTCATTGTGGTGAGCCTCGATCGCATGCACGACCTCGCGGCTCTCCTTGTACTTTTTGACGGCATTGACACCGATCTGTACATGCGTACCTTCAACGTCCTGCGGGAACGCCTTACCGATGTCGTGCAAAAGCCCTGCGCGGCGTGCAAGCGTTGCATCCACGCCAAGCTCCTCTGCCATCACGCCTGCCAAGAAAGCAACCTCAATGGAGTGCTTGAGTACGTTCTGACCGTAACTGGTTCTGTAGCGAAGTCGGCCGAGCAGTCTGACAAGCTCGGGGTTCAGGTTACGAACGCCAACCTCGTAGATGGCGCGCTCACCCGCCTGCTTGACAGCCGTGTCAACCTCTCTCTTGGCCTTTTCCACCATTTCCTCAATACGGGTAGGATGGATTCTGCCGTCTGCAATCAATTTTTCCAGCGCAAGTCTTGCCACCTCGCGGCGAACGGGATCAAAGCCCGAAAGAATGATGGTTTCGGGGGTATCGTCCACGATCAATTCCACGCCGGTCAGCTTTTCCAACTGCTGGATGTTACGACCCTCTCTACCGATGATACGACCCTTCATGTCGTCATTGGGGAGCGCGACGGTCGAAATGGTGACCTCGGCTACCTGATCGGATGCGTAACGCTGAATGGCAAGGGTAATGATGTCCCGAGCCTTTTCCTCGGCATCCTCCTTGTACTGTGCTTCAAGCTCCTCAAGTCTTCTGGCAATTTCTTCCTTTGCCTCGTTTTCCACGCGTGCGACCAATTCTTCCTTGGCCTGCTCGGCGGAATAGCCTGCGATCGCTTCAAGCTTGTTCATCTGCATTTTCAGCTGTTCCGCGATCAACTCACGGAACTGCTCATTTTCCTTAATCTTTTTGTCAAGCTGTTCGCTCTTGTGCTCGACCTGTTCGGTCTTTTTCTCAAGAGTTTCTTCCTTTTTTGCAAGTCGCGACTCTGTTCTGGATACTTCGTTTCTGCGGTCCTTCATCTCTCTCTCGAAGTCGTTACGCTGACGCATAATTTCCTCTTTTGCGGAGAGCAAAGCCTCTTTCTGTGCCGAAGCCGCCTGCTTTTGGCCTTCCTCAACCAAAGCCTTGGCCTTCTGCTCAGCAGAACCGATCGCACGCTCGCCGATCTTTTTACGGTACATAATGCCCGCAACAATGCCGACCACGATGCAAACCAGAGCCACAACTACAATGCTGATCCAAAAAGCTATGGGGTTTTCCCATGGCATTTTCTTGTGCACCTCCTTTTCCTGTGGGTTTCTATAAAAGTATAGCAAAAAACACTTCATGCAGTTTACAATACTTACTTTATTATAATCTATTTTGCATTTTTTGTCAAGGGGAATTGCATATTTTTAGCAAAATACACATAAAAAGGCCCTGCCAAAAGAAAGAAGGGGCTGTTTCATAGCATTAACAAATCATGAACAGATCGTGCAAAGAGACTAAAAGCCAAGGGTAAAACACTTTGTTTGCCCTTGGCTTTTATCATCATTTTGTGCAGGTTGCTGGTGAATTGGAAATTATGCCCAAATTTGACTCAGCCCCTTCTTTCTTAAACAGATCAATCGTAACCGTAAGCTCTCAGAATCTTCTTGAGCTCGTTTCTGGTTTTTCTCTCGGAGTTGGTGATATCTCTGACAATCGAGGTCTTATTGGTCTCAAGCGCGGTCTGCGCGATATTGAAGCAGGGATAATTGTCACCGGAGAAGTGCGAATAACCAAAGTCAAATACCTTGTGACGGATGATGATATCCACCATTTCGGCAGACTCGGGGTCACGCGCGTTCTTGGACTTTGCAACCACCTCGTAAAGGGTGTTGGTGGTCATGGTGTAGGAAGAGGATGCCAGAGCCTCCAGCATAAAGCCGGCGATCTCCAGGTTGGCATCGCTCAGGCTGCCGGGCACGCAAGCGACACTTGCGCTGCCGTTGACAAAGCCGAGATAATCCTCTTGCTTTTCGTCATACTTGGGGTTGGGCAGAATGCCGTAATCATCCACCATGTCACGCAAGGAGGTGGTAGTGGACAGGTAGGTCGGGAAGAACAGGGCTCTGCCGTCTCTGAATACGTCAATGGTTGCCGTATACATGCTCGGATTTGCCTCGTACTGCGCCCAGATCACGTGGAACGCGTTTTGCGTGATCAGCAGCTCGTAGATCTTCTCGTAGATGGTCTGCAGTCTGTCGGTATCGGGATCGAACACGGGCAGATGGTCCTCGTCATAGGAGAACATGGTCGCACCCGAGCCGAAGAACAGATTGAAGTCAGCGTCAGCCGCCCATGCGGTCACGCCAAAAAAGTCGTCGGAATAGATGACCTTGCCATCACCGTTGAGGTCCTGGGTCTGATCCTTGGTCAGCTCCAGCATGTCGTCCAGCGTCCAGGTACCCTCTCTTGCATCCGCATAAGGATAATCCCAGCCGTTTTGCTCAAACAGATTCTTGTTGAACAGAACGGAAGCCGTGATCAGCATAGAGGAAGGCAGCAGGTCGCCGCACACCATCATCATGCTGTCGCCGATGACAAAGCCCTTCTTGCAGTCCTGGTCCCACCAAACGTTATCAAAATTGACGTATTCCAAGTCGGTCAGGTTATACAGATAATTACCGAGAGCAAGGCTTCGCGAGGCCTCGATCATGTGCTGGTACACGATGTGAAATTCACCCGTGCCTGCTGTGACGTCGTTCTTGATGTTAGTGGAAATGATGGCGAAATCGGACTGATACTGGTTGTTGAATTCAATGCCCAGCTCGGTCTTGAGCTTGTCGTCTCTTCTGTAAACGGCATCCTCAAGCGGATCGGAGGAGTTTTCCTCGGGGCTGATATCATACTTGTTGTACGCCAGAATATTGATCTCCTGGCCCTGCAGGTTGACACTCAGCTTACCGGGGTCCAGCTCGGGGTTCATCCAATACGTTTGTTCTTCGGTCACACCCTCGGTGCCATCCGGAGTTTCTCCCTGCTCCGACTTATCCACGCAGCCTGCAAGCATGGCAAGCAGCATAAGCGCACCGAGAAGACCGCATAAGAGCTTGATTTTCATAAATAAAACCTCTCTTTAATATATAATTATCAATATTTTACCATTTTGTTGCGCAATTGTCAAGTCATATTGGCTTCATTCTGCTTTTTCTCTTTTTCTCTTTTTCTCTTTTTCTCTTTTTCTCTTTTTTCACACTACGGCGCGCACGATCAGCACGCTGCCCGCAACGGGCAGCGCAACAGCGCAAGAGCAAGAGAGAAATTTTCTTTACGTTGCTTGTGTATCATCCTCATTCTCCTTTTCCTGCACGTCGGGCGGGCTCTGCTCTGCCTTCTTTTTCGCTTTACGTTTGATCAGGCGTCTGACCAGAATGATCAGGACGATCACAAGCACGATCGCCACTACCGTGCCCAGAATGGCCACAAGCACGGGCAGGACGAAGAACAAAAACAAAAACCAAATAAATACAAAGCCACCGGTTTCGATCGGATTTTTCCACTTGCACAGCGTCACGTAGTAAACGCCGCTCTTGGGCGTGGAGCGCTCGGGCAGCGTGTATCCCTTCCAATCCTTTTTATAGTTGTCAATAGAGACGCTGTTTCTCTCGTCAGTCATGATCTTGTGCCCCGTATCGATTCTGACCGTGTACTTGCCCACCGACTTCCAGTCGGAGCTGCCGTGGAAATGATAGGTGAAGGTAGCTGCCTTGGGGCTGTAATACTCCATGATGTCGGGATATACCGGTAGAGTGATGGAATTGACCGTGCTCTCGCCCGCGCCCAGCGTGACGTCGTAAGTCAAAAAGCACTGCAGATGCGAGGTGACGTCCATATCCAAGCTGTTTTTCTCACCCAGAACACCCGAATCCTCAAATCTGCAAAAATCCAGCATGGCGACAACGGCATTGTACCAATCCGACTCCGAGATGCCGGTGTTCTTGTCGTGGTACTGCAAGGCAAGCTCACCAAAGGTAACGGTTTCCCTGGATGCAAGCGTCGGGCTGTCATACACGATCTTATCGGAGGTAGTGCGCAGCTGCCAGGACACCTCGCCCGGATCTTTACCCAGCACGTAAAACTTGACGATGTCTCCGTCCCACGTATATCGTGACAGCCTTGTGTGCACGCCCTCGTCCTCAACGCTTCCGTTTCTGTCAAAAAACACCCACGTCTGATCGGGAGAATGGTTAAAGAGCGCGGTCATGTGGCCGGTAAAGCCGTCCTTCGGCTCAATTTGGTAGGTATACACCGTGACAGGCAGATCGGGCGACAAAAATGCGTGCTCTGCATAGGACTCGTGCAGATTCCCTGCGTACTCACGGGGATCGTAGCCGACAAATCCCGTCTGGTAGCTTTGCGGATAGGACGTCCATGCGTGACGCAGCTCGGGCGTGATGCGCTCGCCGTCCAACTCGATCGTGTAAAGCGCGGCGCGCTGTGCGCTCGTGCTGCTCTGCTCTGCATATGAGGGCACGTTGGCTGCGGCAAACATCATCTTGACTGACTGCTCGGTGTCTGTGGGGTTAGAAAAAGTATAGTCCAGGCGCAGCGTTGAGGAATACCTCCCCAAGAGCTCCGAAGCGTCAAATTCATCCGCGGGCAGCTCGGGGATATCGTAGGTCAAGGCAAGGCTGTCCAGCTGCAGCTGACTCTTGCGCCCCTGCGGGAAGACGCCATATACGTCCACGCCAACGTCGGGCTCTACGGACGACATGGCGGACGCAGGCACGGCGGCAAGGACGCACAGAAGTGCGGCCAACAGCGCCGTGAAAGCTGCTTTGATTTGTTTATGCATCATCGTTTTCCTCTATTTCTGTTTCTGTTATTTTCTCGGGCTGTGGCGGGATTTGCTCTGCCATCCGTTTCTTCTTGCGCTTTTTGGCACACAGGATCAGCAAAACGATCAGCACCACCACCGTTATTACGATCAATACGGGCAGCACACAGGTGACAAACAGCACGACTATGATAAACAACCCGGCCAATATCAGGCCAATGATCGAACGGTCGAACGGTTTTTCCTCTTCGCAGATCGAAAAGACAAAATAGTCAAAATCCCCCTGCCCCTCCCAGGTATATCCATCCTCCGATTCGGCATATGCGCTGATCTCGGGGAGCATTCTTTCACGCCTGGAAAGCAGAAGATCCGTGATCACGCGGACGCGCGTTGTGCCGCAAGAGCTCCAGGCATCGTCCTGCGTCATGGCAAAGGCGTAGGTATAAACGGGCGGATTATAGTAATCATGTATGCACGGATAGATAGGCGCAGTCACAGTCACGGTCGCGCGTTCTCCCGGGGCAAGCGTCAGGTCGAAAAGCTGCCAAGGAATGAGATCGTAAGGCTTAAGTGCGATCATATCCCCAAACTCGATAACCGCAGAGCCCTGTGCTCTTCCAAGGTCTGCATACGCCACAACGGCATGGAAATAATCCTGCTCGGATATACCGCTCTTCGGGTCATACCCTTGCATGACGTACTCATAAAGAGTCATGCTTTGGCGCGAGGTCAGCGTCACACCGGCCTCTGTCGCGTTCCCTTCGTAGTCACTGACCGTCCAATCCATCTCGCCCACGTCCGCACCCACAGAGCAGACCGTAAGCTCATCGCTCATGTAAATGTGGCGATATAAGTTTGCCGTAACTCCCGGCATCCCTATGACCGAAAGGCCGGCAATCAGCACGGCACACGCATCGGGATCGGTCTTGATGCTGCCGTGAACCTCGAAGGATTTGTCCTCTGCGTCATCCGACGCAAGCGCGGCAAGATAGTTGTACACGTATACAGTCGCGTCGGGCTGCAGTATGGGATGCGCAGCACCTTTTTCCGACAGATACGCAAGGCCACTTGCAAGAGACCGGGTGTCACCGGCCAGGCCTTGAATATAGTAATACGGGTCGGCATAATAGGAATGGCGTTGATCGGTTTCGACCTTTTGGCCGTTGATCTCCACCGTGAATTTACACGCATCGGCATTTTCGTTCTCGGTCTGATCATAATACGGATAGCAGCGAAGCGGCGTGGCCAGCTGCTCGGTCACGATCCTGTCAGTGGGGTTATATACGGTATACGTAGCCTTTACCTGCGTACCGTATGAAAGCAGCAACTCGGCATCATCAATCACGCCGTCGGGCAGATCGGAAATGTCAAATTCAATCTCCGTTCCCTCAAGAGCTAACTCGGTTTTGCCGTCCACCACCATTACGCCGCCCGGCTCGTTACCGCTAAGACCCACGGGGGGCTCAATGGCCGCAAAGCAAGGCATGACGGCAAGGACGCAAAGCAAAATTGCCGTCGCGCCTGCCGTCATGCTCTTGATTATGGCTCTGATATTTTTCTTCATAGACGTTTCCTCCAAATCATAAAACGGTTGGGGGTTCTATCTATATAGTCGGAAAAAAGTGTGATTTCGTTCTGTTTTTTACCAAAAAATATTTGTTAATATTATATGAACGATCAAAAATCAGTCTCCGTACAGTCTGTCCAGGTCGTAGAATTCTCTTGCCTCGCGGGAGAAAACGTGCACGATCACGTAGCTGTAGTCCAGCACGATCCAGGAGTTGTTGCCTCTGCCCTCAACGCTCTCGGCCTTGACGTCTCTCT
>CAZCRV010000118.1:0-6790 GCA_964501175.1 uncultured Clostridium sp. | reverse complement strand
GAATCATTCAACTGTGCCAAGAACGAGATATCTCCATTAACAAGCTCAGCAGCATGAGTGGTGTTACGCAATCCACCGTCAACAATATCATTAGCGGACGAAACAATAGTGCAACTGTATCTACCATTAAAAAGCTGTGTGACGGTTTAGGTATTACAATCGACGAGTTCTTCCACTCTGATCTTTTTGCTGGACTAGAACAGGAAATTAAATAATAATTATGTGGCTGTGAGAACAACTATCCTCACAGCCACTCTCTATTTCATTGTAGTGTGCGCTTTTGTAATGTAATAGTTGCACATTTACCTTAAATTTGGTATAATATAGTCAGATTTTGGCGTTCTTTCCAAATCACTACATTTTCCTTACATCTTCAAAGCAACGATCCAAGCAGTAAAGACACACTTTGTGAAAATGCAGAAAACATGTTCCAAGAGCAGCCAAAAGAACCACATCACATTTAAATCTAAAGAGAGGATTAGAGATATGTTATTCAAGGCATTTCAAATCAAGAATTATAAATCTTTTGTAGATAGTGGTATCTGCAGTATCCAACAGGGTGTTACCATTTTTGCGGGACAAAACGAAAGTGGAAAAAGCAATATACTAACTGCGCTTTCCAAAATTAATGACAAATCTCCAGTATTTACGCCAGAAGAATATAGTTTCGGGCAAGGAATGTCGCCTGAAATAACGTATTACTTTATTCTTTCTGAAGAGGAGATCGCTGAATTAAAAGATGCTTTCCCTAATGTGGAAGTGGAAAATGAAATATGTGTTACTGTAAAGGAAAAAGCAAGAAGTATTGTCTGTGATTTCTCTGCTGAAGGTGAGGTGGCAGACACTACAGCTATCGAGACTGCACTAGTTCAGATTATTGAAAAGCATCTCCCCAAATTTATTCTGTATAAAACATTGACAGATGATATTCCGGATACTTTTTCTGCACAAGATACAGCAAAAACGCCCATTAAGCGTCTTAGCAAATATTTGGATACTGATTTTTCTACTATTTTCTCTGGGAAAAATCAACAGCAGCAACGCAATGCAACGCAAAAGTTGTCGCGAATTATCTCAGAAGATTTTGCAGCTAAGTACAAGCAAAAAGATGTGCGTTTGGAGTTTGATATCAATTCTACAACAATGTCAATCTACATAAGAGATAAGAAACCTGATACCGACGAATATGGCTATTCCTTCCAACTCTCTCAACGGAGTACAGGTTTGCGCTGGTATCTCAATTTCTATATTGCTCTGAAAGGTGAGGATCTCAAACAGGGAGATATCATTTTAGTCGACGAGCCGGGAATGTATCTGCATCCCAAAGCACAGCAGGAAATGCGCGATATTTTGAACGAAGAAAGCAGCGAAAACCAGATTATATATACCACACATAGCCCGTACTTAATCGATGCTGATAATATTTATCAAATTCGCTTGGTTGAAAAGCTAGGTGCAGATAGTGACGACGGATATAACGAAGTCAGTGTAATTAGAGAAAGAATTCATCACAGTAGCAACATTGATACATTAAAGCCAATTATGGACGCAATTGGCTATTCCTTGGGAAGCGAACTTAATCTTAAATATCAAAAGGTGTTGATTTGTGAAGGAGTCTCTGATTACTACTATCTCAAGGCTCTATCGTTGATCTGTGGCACAGAACTTAATTGTGGAATTACACATGCAAACGGCTGCAACAATATTGGAAGAATTACTTCTTTGTTCCAGGGCATTGGTGTTTCTGAGGTATTTGCACTTGTAGATTCCGATGCTGGCGGAATTAAGGAAAGAACGAAGCTGGTAAATGAAGGTATTTTTGATGAAGCACATATTATAACCACCCACGAAAACAAGAATGTGACTAGAGCAATTGAAGATATCTTTAACCGAGATTGGTACTTAAAAGAAATTTTCGGATATAATGATGCGGAAATCAAAAAAGCGGATGCCGTGCTTTCTAAAGAAATGCAAAACAAAAAAGGTGGCGCAAAATATATTTGGGCTAAAAAGTTATTTGAAAAAGCTGCAGCCGGTGAATTAAATGCCAATACAGTTCTCAACGAAAGTGGAACAGATCTTCTCAAAAAATTATGTGATATTGTTAATGGTACAAGCGAAAATTAATTTTAGTGCCATTATTTAGATTGGAAGCAATATCTAATTTACGTTGCACCAAAATTAAGGCCCAGCTCAGGATGAGCTGGGCCTGTTGCGTTAGGGGGGATTAGGTGTTTAATTCGCGGGAGAGGCGGCGGGCGAGTTTGAGGGCTGCAGTGAAGCCGGATTGTTGGTGCAGGCGGCAGATATTACAGGTCAGGTCGATAATAGCAGCCTTTTCCTCGAGACGTTTACTAGTCGTAGGCTAAACACATAAAAAAAGTCCCTATACAATCGTTATGTCACTAGGGTATACCCTAGTGACACAAAAGAAACATGCCATTTCCTGTGTCATATAAGTTATATTTCAGTTTTTGCAATATTTCAAAATTCACAGATAGTTTACTGAAATAAAAACGGCCATTTGGTATAATAAAGGCAGATTATGAAAGAGGTGTTGTCCCATGAGAGTAGGCTATGTCCGGTGCTCCACCGCTGAGCAGAACGAGGCTCGACAGTTGAAAATGATGGAGGAACAGAAAGTCGAGAAGGTCTTCATTGATAAGGCCAGTGGTAAGAATGTTGACCGGAAGGACTTCAAAGCGATGATGGCTTTCGTCCGTGCCGGTGACACTGTGATTGTGGAAAGCATCTCCCGTATCGCCAGAAACACAAGGGATCTGCTGACTATCATTTCTAGTCTGACAGAGAAAGGCGTGGAGTTTGTCAGTCTGAAGGAAAACATCGACACCACTACTCCACACGGCCGGTTCATGCTCACCGTCTTTGGTGCCCTGGCGGAACTGGAGCGCGAGAGCATCCTAGAACGTCAGCGAGAGGGCATTGAGATTGCAAAGGCAGCAGGTAAGTACAAAGGCCGCAAGCCCGTGGCAGTCAATGAAGCAAAGTTTCGTGCTGTCTGCGCCCGCTGGCGTGCCGGTGAGATTACGGCGACTGCTGCGATGCAGGAATTGGGGCTGAAGCCGAATACATTTTACCGTAGAGTGAAAGACACTGGTATGTAATGAAATACACTTTTCTCTACAGAATTCTAGAATTAGAAAAATAGGATGCGGGGCTATTGCATGGTTTACAATAGCCCCGTCGCTAGTTCCACTGTTGATTGTCTGCACATCGCAGATCGAGTGTCGCAATGTCTTTTGTGCCAATTACTCGTTTCCTAAGTCAAAATTATTGACTATCCGATCATATTGCTTCCGCAATGGAGAATATTTGGCACCTTGAACAGAAGACAGAATATTTCCAACAGGCCGTCCACATCTTTTCTCTTCACGGGCAAGACACAAAGTTGCACGATACACCAAATCAATACCATTTTTTTGCTTAGCTGTGTCAATTGCCTTTAAATAAAGAGCTTTTCCCAGTTCTTCTTTTCCCTGCCGATAACTAAGCAAGCCTGCTGTAGCAATCAGTGGAATATAATTTTCTGGTGAATACTTCTCAGCACGCAAAAAAGCATCATTAGCTTTATCCAGTTGCCCACTAAGAGCTAAGACATATACATAATTATTTAGCAATCGATAATCCGTCGGATTACTATTGAGTCCACATCGTAGTGTTATTTCAGCCCTTTGATAGTCCATAAGAAAATCGGTAGCAACAAAGCTGCTCACCATTGCAGGTTCTCTGGAAAATGGTTGATACTCCTGCCACAGGCCAGCCAGTTCTAATGCCTTCTCCCAATCCTGTGCATCATAATACCATCTCGTTTCTGCCTCAAAATTGCAGTTTGTATCCGGAATGGATCTCATAATTGACTCAACATTGTATGCATTCTTATTTATCCAAGTGATCTGTGCAATTGCATTCTCGTGGGGTAATAGTGTAGCAAGCTCCAATTTTTTCTTTCCCTGTTTACTGCTTCCAGACAAGAAATCCATTGTGCCTAGTTCACTCGCAAGTTCGCTGATCGCTAGGGGATGGTATTTTTTATCAAGCACCATCTTCTGGCCCAGTTTTACATTTTTAGAAGTCCGGCCCATTTCATTGGAAAGAGCAATTTCTGAAGATACAATCCATGGATCCGTTTTCAGCAATGTGCTTTTTCTCAAATAATAAAGTGCTTGCTCTACATCCCCATTATGCGCATAAAACCTTGCAATTGCACGTAAAACTGTTCTGTTCTCAGGGGCCAAGTTGTATGCAATATGAATTGCACGTTCACTTTTTTTCTCCTGTCCCATAATAGTATACTCACGTGATAATTCACTCCAAAGCAATGGATTGCGAGGCCTATCTACCAAGGACTTCTTGATTTTTTCTATACAAACTTGATGAGTATCAGTATCACACACAGTTGGAGACTCCAAATCGAACAGCAATTCCTTTAATAATGGATTATTCTCCTTAATTTCCTCTGCAGCATTTTGCGCATAAGTTATAACCTCGGATATATCCTCATCGCTCATCGACAATTTGGCGGCCGAAATAATATCTACCGCCAGGGGAAGGTTTTTTTCTTGCTTCCACTCGCCTAAAAGTTCGATTAACTCTTGATCATCCGGACTAGAAGTTGAAATCGTTTTCGTCTTTGTAGGCGACATTTCTCCTAGTTTCTTGGCTGTGTTCAGACTGCTCCATCGAGGAAGCGCATGCCGTTCTTTCTGATTTCCAGATTGAATCATATAATCACCTTTTTAATCTGATATTCATACTTCTTGGCAAGAACATCCAAGCGGGAAATGAATCTGCGTAAAGAATACTGTTGACTACCGAGGTGAGCATTTTTTAAATCACCCCGCGTGGAAACCTCAGGACAACATAACTGTTGCACCATGGAAACCAGTTCATCTCGAAGATCATTATCTATATTATGATTAAAATCTTTTAAACATTCCGAAAAAGCATTTTGAATTTGCGGAAGAATGGCACTGTAAGTATCCCCCCACAGATTCGGCCAACTCGAACGTGGTAGTTTATTTAGAACAGCCATCGTAATGGATATATTATTAAAATATGTCATCACTAAATTTCCAAACATAAACATATCACAACTAAATCTTCTGATCTTCCAATCTGGCTGAATTTCTCCGTACAACTGTTCAAACGGAGAATATGACCGGTCACCAGCTGTCGCAAATTTATCATGCTCTGCCGGCATGGCAAGAGAAGAAGATCTGCCAACATCACCAAGCTTAGAAACATGCTGACTGTCAAAAAGCAATACGTTCGAAGGCTTGATATCTTGATGTGCGATTTGAATACCATGCATTTCTTCAATGCCGACAGCCACATTGTGAAGAGATCGTAATGCCCAAGCATAATCGAATGTTTTGCTCAGGTCAATTAAGCTCCTCACAGAATTATCTGCCATTTCAAGAACTAAATAGTCAACAGGGAGGCAAAACGGCACACCCGCAGGAAGCTGATCCGGTGTAGCTGTATATTGGCCATAGTCAATTATTCTCACAACATACTTTAGCCGTTTGTCCGAACATTGCCCCAATAAATCTCTTTCAAAAATATATGCTGATGTCATGTGATTAAGCATATCAGCTTGTCTCGGATTGCCAAAGGCCGAAGAATAATCTAGCGCCTTAAGAAAGCCTTTATACCCCTGTGCATCAGTTACTTCGTATCCAACAGAAAACGTTCCACCAGAAGATGGCTTATGCGATATTTTGCTATTTACAGTCCATCTGCCAATAGTATGCCCAACCAAATTATCTGCTAAATTAAAATATCCTGGGTGCATAATGCTTCCTCCTTTTTTCTTTGCATTATTATTTATTATAGACCGAATCCACCTTTATTTCAATATGGCTCAACAAATTATAAGATTGCAGGATGAGAAAGCATTGCCTTTGATGTTAATCTTTTATTCATCGTGGATGGCTATGCAAGTACAAAGAGCAGGGAATCAATCCCTGCTCTCCTTGTTCGCTAATAATTCAGCTATACTGTTGCTTGCGCCTTTGTCTCTGTGGGTTTAAAGTTAGGATGTAAAAACAATACATTATCCACGCCATCAACTCGCTTGGTGTTCTTTAGCAGCGTCAGCTTCTGCTGACCATCCATAAAGTCGATTTTCTCTTGCTTAAATGCAGATTTACAGTACTGTCGCTGATTTTTATCCTCATCAATAAATACAAAATATGTTTCGCCTGAGTCCAGATTCTTAATTACATAATCTGCATCAATACTGCTGTTTGTGTATTTTACATTTTCTTGATCAAAAAGAGCAATCGCAAATTTAGAATCTAATGTCTTTTGGAGGTTAATAATAGCCTTCAGGCGACCTTCTATTCTGGGCCAATTACGGCTCCGCTCAATTCCGGTTCCGTCCAGTTTGCCATCGATCAATGCAGGGATTAGCTTTTCTCCGTAGTACTCATCAGGATTCAGATTAAAATCTGCGTCACGAGCATACTGCATACCCGCAAGATGAGGAAAATCTGCTGCCTCGAAGTCTAATTTGATCGTGTATTGCTTTCCTCTGCGACCTGTGACTATCTCGTATTCAGTTCCAATAAGATCTAGCCATGCTTTGGCCGCTTGTTTAAACAGACACATTTCGACAATTTCCTTTACAAAAAAACGGAACTCTGTCAATACAGAGTCCCGCAAGAGGCGTTTTCATTCGGATACTTCCTACGTCAGCCTGTGGAAACCGCCTAACCCTAATCCAAAGCTCCACAAGTGTACGGATGCTGACCCCATCACTTGCTTC
>CAZCRV010000117.1:0-6793 GCA_964501175.1 uncultured Clostridium sp. | reverse complement strand
TGCCCTTGGAGCCCGCAAACTTTTGAAAAAGTTTGATCAAAACTTTCGTGAGTTTAAGGAGTTGTAAACTTATTAGTATCTCGCCTTGATCTGCACGCGGTACATGCCTGCCAAAGCTTCCTCAACCAGCTCGTCGAAGGGCAGCTTCTGCTCCTCGCGCTCTACCTTATAAAGCACGGGTCTGGTTCTGGGATGCTTGGGTGTAAACACGGTGCAGCAATCCTCAAAAGGCTGAATGGACGTCTCAAACGTGCCGATCTTATGCGAGATCTGCACGATCTCCTCCTTATCCATGCCAATGCAAGGACGGAATACGGGAAGATCGGTCATGCAATTGGTCACGCCCAGCGCCTCCATGGTCTGAGAAGCCACCTGGCCAAGGCTCTCGCCCGTGATCAGCGCACCGCACTTGAACTTGCGCGCGGCCTTATCCGCAATCGCCATCATATATCTACGCAAAAGCAGCGTGAAGTAATCCTCCTCGCAATGCTTGACCAGCTCCTCCTGGATGTGCGTCAGAGACACCACGTGCACGTTGATATCCCCCGCATAAGCCGAAACGATTCCGGCCAGCTCCAGCACCTTTTCTCTGGCGCGCTCGCTGGTATACGGGAAGGACTCAAAGTGGATGGCCTCGATCTTGACGCCTCTCTTTGCCATCATATAGCCTGCAACGGGAGAATCGATACCGCCCGAAAGCAGCAAAAGTCCCGTACCGTTGGAGCCGACGGGCATACCGCCCGCGCCCTTGAACTGGCCTGCATGCACGTATGCATAATGCTCACGCACCTCGACCTTGACTACGATCTCGGGATGATGCACGTCCACGCGAATGGGCTGGCAGCAGGAAAGCAGCTCAGCGCCCACCTCCATGGCGATCTCCATAGAGTTCTTGCAGAACATCTTATCCGATCTCTTGCCCTCTACCTTGAAGGTACGCTTACCCACCAAAAATTGAGGAATATACTCGCGCGCGGTCTGCAGAATGCTCTCCATATTCTTTTCGCACACGGCAGCTCTTGCAATGGCGACAATACCGAAAGCCTTACGAGCCGACTCGAACATGCCGTCCATATCGCAAAATTCATCCATTGGCTCGATATAGATGGTGCTCTGTGCGCGGGAGATTTCAAAATCACCGTAATTGGCTGCACGGCGACGCAGCTCACGGCACAGCATGTCCTCAAAGTAACGCTTGTTTGCGCCCTTGAGCACGATCTCACCGTATTTACAAAGAAACACTTCCTTCATTCTCTTACTCCGCCTCGCCTTCCTCAACGAATTCGACCTCTTCGCCAAGCAGCGCAGCGATCGCGTCGGTTGCCTTTTCCAAAAGGCTTGCGGGAACGTACACGTCAGAGCCAAACGAGGAAACGCCCATGACGATCTTGACGGCACTTCCGCTGCCGCGCTCACGGATCAGATAAGGGATGCTTTCGGCTTCGAGGAGACTGCGCACAACACTGAGCTCAACGTTATCGTAAACCGTAACCAGCAGTTCTGTGCCCTCGTCAGCGGGCTGGGGATGATCCAGTCCAAACAACTTATCAAACATGAAATATACCTACCTTATACTTATTCGCCTTGGTAATAGTGGGGGAACAGCGCATCCCAGACCTTCTGGCATGCAATGGTATCTGCAATAGAGGTGTGCGGAATGCCATCCCAGGCAATGCCAAGCGTTTCCATGGCATCCACCAGCGAGGCATGAAGTACGTCGGGGCGGTGCTCGTGAATATATCTGACAAACTCGTTGGCGCAGCAGCGGGTCTTATCATGCAAGGCCTCGCGCTCGGCAGCGGTTGCGTAGATGTACTTGATGTGGCTGTAGTCGGTGGAAACCCCGTAAGCGATCAGATTGTCGCACTCGGCAAAAATCTCCTTGATGCGCGGGATCAGCTCATCCAAGGTGGGCGCATCCTGCACCATTTCGGGGGTAATGCCGTGAATCTTCTCGGTTCTCTTCCACTTCTTGTTGCGAACGGGCTTGACCAAGGTATCCATGATGACCTCGCCAAGCGCGTTGGTAATTGAGATCGAAATGATCTCGTCGTGATCGTACACGCCCGTCAGCTCAAGGTCAAAGAACAGCACGCGGTCGCGGCGATAGCCGTAGGATGCATTTCTGTGCGCGTCACCCTCAGCGCGACGGATGGCCATTTCTTCCTCGTAGCAAGCCACGCAAAGCTTACGCTTATAACGGATATCCTTGCCGCACTTGACGCAGCTCAGCGGCAGACGAACCGCCGTCTTTTTGTCATAGAAGTACATGATCGACTTGTCGTTGCGGATGGTGTACGCCACAGGCTCCTCAATGACTTCATAGTACATCTGGAACAGTCTTTCCTTGGTGTAATAGCCGTAGGTTGCAGCGCGCTTGATGCTCATGCGCTCGATCACCGTGCCGCTCTCCAGCGTTATGGGATCGTTCTTTGCCGTTGGGTGGTACCACAGCTCCGGGGGGGCTTCGACCACGCGGGTGGGATCGAAATAGTAAACGATGCTGCCGTCATCGTTCTGCTCGTACGCGCAAGGGTCGCCCGAGGGCATCAAATGCATCTGAGTCAGGACGTTGCGCGTCAAATAATTCTTTGCGTCGGCTTCCTTGCGCGTCACCTCACGGATGACCGCACCCGAGCGCAGCTTCATGGTGTTTCTCAAAACCATTCCTCCATATATACAAATCCGCGGGAGCGTCCCGGGACGAAAGTTACACAATCATATCATTATAACATAGATTTGCAAGATAATCAATAGAAAAATATCAAAATATTGGCTAAAAGACGCACAAATGTGTAAACAATGATTGACTACATTTCCCTTTCGCGTAAAAATGCCGGGCTGCGCTTTGCGCAACCCGGCATTCATGAGATTTATTTTTCTTCCGTTTTCTGACCTATATAGCGCTCGGCATAGAGTTCAAACCGCTTTGTGCCCACGTAATCCCCAATGGTGTAATACATGGACTCTTCTCTCCCCGACTCCGTGCGGTAAGTGACCTTGATACAAGGTGCGGGATATAATCTGAAAAACGGCGGATACGTCTGCGTCACACTGATCACGTCATCCCATTTGCAGAAAAATTGCCGTCCGTAGATTGCGGTGATGGTAATGCCGTTTTCGTTATACGCAAGCGGCAAGCTTTTCAGCATGAGTATCCCGGGCTTTTGGCGTTCCTTTTGTGCATTGCTTTGCATGAATCTGATCAATAACAGAATCGATCCGATCAAAACCAACATCCCGAGCAGCCACGTGCAAAACGGTATCGTAAACAGCTTTGTTACGTATTCAGAATACGTCATATCTTCACCCGCCTTCCCAATTTGATTATATCACAGTGTACGTCGTTTGTCAAAGAGCAATCATGCTCTCTTCACTTATATAGGACGCTTTTTTGCCGAAAAAGTCCGACGAAATTGAACTTTTTTGAAATAACAATAGCGCTCACCAATGGGGATGATAAAATAGTGGAAATGAAGGAATGCAGAAACCTTGCGACTTTGCTTTTCGTATAGTGATTTGACGCGCAGAAACCGTATGTATTCGCATTCTCCCCCCAGCGCTTGGCACAGGTCAGCGCCTATTTTCCCCCCTCCCGGATGGGGGCGGTGAAGGCAGCACGCCTTTTGTGAAAACTTAACCGTCATGGGAAACGATATTTTTATCCAAACTAACAAATAAGTATCCGTGATTGGGCAAGTGAAGGATTTCAACAAGCGAATGACCACTCTCACAGCCACCCTCCGGGAGGGGGGATAAACGCGCGCCGACTTGCTCTGGCGCAGGGGGGAGAGAGCGAATAGAACGAGTTTCTGACGATCATGCGTCAGCGGTGACTATGCCAATGCTTCTTGTCGAACAAAAACAGCAGGAATCTGCTCAAAATCGAACAAAATCCTACTGTTTCTTCGTTAATTTCGCAGCCCGGCGTACTTGATGATTATCTTTGGCCCATCGGCACGTATTCCTTGCTCTTGGAGATGCAACGGTACGCGGGACGGATGATCTTATTGGCGGTGATGTACTCCTCCATGCGGTGTGCGCACCAGCCCGAAGCGCGGGCAATGGCAAACAGAGGCGTATACATTTCCACGGGGATATCCAGCATGCTGTAAACAAGGCCCGAATACATATCGAGATTTGCGCACATGGGACGCTCTACGCCCTTGTATTCGCAGAAGATCTGCGGGGTCAGTCTTTCCACCTTTTCCAAGAGTTCAAAATCCCTGCCGTAGCCCTTTTCATACGCCAGCTCCTTGGCATAACGCTTCAAGATCACGGCCCTGGGGTCGGACAAGGTATAGACTGCGTGACCCATACCGTAAATCAGGCCCGAATGGTCATACACCTCGCCCTTGAGCGCCTTGACCAAAAAGTCGGTCAACTGGCCGTCATCCCAAGGGTCTGCCACGGTTTCCTTGATGCAATCGAACATGCCCTGCACCTTGATGTTTGCACCGCCGTGTCTGGGGCCCTTGAGCGCACCGATACCGCTCGCGATGGCGGAATACGTATCCGTACCCGAGGAGGACAGCACGCGCGTTGCAAAGGTGGAGCAGTTACCGCCACCATGCTCTGCATGCACGACAAGCGAGATGTCCAAAAGTCTTGCCTCCTTTTCGGTATAAGACGAGTCGGGGCGCAGCACGCGCAAGAAATTCTCCGCGGTACTAAGACCGTCCACGGGATTATGAATATTCAAGCTCTCGTCATGGAATGCGCTGCGGTAGATCGCATAAGACTGCGCAGCGATCACGGGCAATCTTGCCGTGATCTCCATGCTCTGACGCATCATGTTATCAAGCGTCGTATCGTCGGGATTGGGGTCGTAGGAATACAGCGACAGCACGGCAGTCGCCATCTTGTTCATGATCGAGGGGCTGGGTGCTTTGAGCAGAATGTCCTCGGTAAAGCGAGGAGGCAGGCGGCGGTAAGCCGAGATCACATCGTTGAACTCGGCAAGCTCTGCATCGGTAGGCAGGTGGCCGAAGAACAGAAGGAAAATGCATTCCTCAAAGCCAAAGCGACCTTCGGCGGTGAAATTGGTGATCAGATCGTTGACGTCAAAGCCACGATAGCGCAGTACGCCCTCGGCGGCCTCCTTTTCACCCTCGTTAACCACATAGCCGTGCGCGTTACCGATCTTGGTGACGCCCGCGGTGACGCCCGTGCCGTCCACCTCGCGGAGTCCACGCTTGACGCGGTGGTTGTCAAAGGCTTCCTTGGGAATCTTATATGCGCTTCTGGAGGTCTCCAAAAGCTCGTTCATTTCGTTGATGATCTTAGCCTTGTTGTCGGGATTGATATAGGGCATCGAATACACCCCTTTCCGGTAATAAAAGAATAAAGCAGGAATAGTATAGCATACTTCCCTGCTTTTTTCAAGTACTTTTGCAATATTTTATTTGTAAACTTTCATATTTTGGTATATTCACAGACAAAATATGTCGTATTCTGCAAGATATTTTCGAAATGATGCAAACTACTGTCGATCCACCGTGGTCACGGCAAAGTAAGTTCCCTCCCAGGAAGCCAGCTTTTCTGCCACGGATTGCTTGATCTCGGCGTCGGACAGCTTGCACTCAAAGGGGGCTTCGATATCAAAGATCAGATTGGTATGCGAGGGGCCGGACACCACGCGGAAATCATGCATGGAAAGGCTCTCGTCGATCTCACGGAGCAGCGCATTGGTCCTCTCGTGCAGCGCGTCGACCGTCTCGTCATGGGTCACGATAGGATCCATATGAATGGTGGCAATAATGCCAAGCTGCTCATGCAGGCGCTTTTCAATGTTGTCAATGACGTCGTGCGTGTGGAACACGTCCGCGCTGCCGTCCACCTCCACGTGCAAGGATGCGATATAGTGACCGGGACCGTAGCTGTGCACCATCATATCGTGAATGCCCAACGCCTCGGGATATTCGGCCACGATCGCCTTGATGCTCCCGACCACCTCGTCGGCCGGTGCTTCGCCGAGAATGGAATTCTTGGTCTCGCCCAGCACGCGAATGCCTGCGATGATGATCAGCACAGAGATGCCGATACCCACCGCGCTATCCAGCCAAGGCAGACCGAGATATGCGGCCGCGATCTGTGCTGCAAGCACGCCAAGCGTTGCGCCCGCGTCCGAGATGCAGTCGGTAGCGGTGGCGCGCATAACCGAGGAATCGATCTTTTTGGCTATTTTGCTGTTAAAGAAAAACATCCAAAGCTTGACCGCGATAGACACGCCAAGCACGACGTAGGTCAACCAGGTCGCGTTTGAGACTTCTGCTTGTTCAGTGCTTTGCAAAAGAACGACCAGGGTTTCTAAGGAGTCGCGGAACAGCGTCCAGCCGACAAGGATGATAATGACCGAGACCAAAAGCGAAGCCACGTATTCAATTCTGGCATGGCCAAAAGGGTGTTCACGGTCGGCAGGCTTGGCCGCCATGCGGAAGCTGATCAGCGAGACCAGCGAAGAGCCCGCGTCCGAGAGATTATTCATACCGTCGGCCATAATGGAAATCGCGCCAAACAGCGCACCCACGGCAATTTTGCCTGCAGCGACGAGTAAATTGAGCACAATGCAGACGATACTAACCATAGTACCGTAAGCCGAGCGCACGCGCACGTCACCCACGGCATCGGGATTTTTGATAAAAAGCTTTGTCAGTAAAGTGGTCAAGAGACGCCTCCAAATTTATGATAAGTAAAACTGAATGAAAGTTTTTGATCGACCTTTTTTCAAAAAGGTCGCGGGCAGCGCCCCGAAATACGCCGTTTCAATTCGCGAAGCGAATTACTGGTTCTT
>CAZCRV010000116.1:0-6796 GCA_964501175.1 uncultured Clostridium sp. | reverse complement strand
GAGCCCGGCGGCTCGATCCGTGACGACCTGGTCATCGAGTGCTGCGATAAGTACGGCATGGCCATGGCGTTCACCGGCATGAGACTGTTCCATCATTGATACATAGAAAGGATGCTTTCTTATATATGAAGATTTTGGTTGTTGGCGGCGGTGGCCGCGAGCATACGATTATTAAGAAGTTAAAAGAGAACCCGGGTGTAGAGACCGTTTATGCGCTGCCCGGCAACGGCGGCATGGCGGGCGACGCCGTATGCGTGCCCGTGGGCGCGAAGGATCTTGACGGCATCGTGGCGTTTGCCCGCGAGCACGAGATCGATTTTGCCGTAGTCGCGCCCGACGACCCGCTGGTGCTCGGTTGCGTGGATCGGCTGAACGAAATCGGCATTCCTTGCTTTGGCCCGACTGCCAATGCGGCCATCATCGAGGGCAGCAAGGTTTTCTCCAAGAATCTAATGAAAAAGTACGGCATTCCCACGGCGGCCTACGAGGTGTTCGAGGATATGGACGCCGCGCTTGCGTACGTGCAGGCCGCGCCCATTCCCACGGTCATCAAGGCGGACGGCCTGGCGCTTGGCAAGGGCGTCATCATCGCGCAGACCCGCGAGGAAGCCGAAGCGGCTATTCTCTCCATGATGCAGGATAAGCAGTTTGGCGAGAGTGGCAGCCGCGTGGTCATTGAGGAGTTCTTGACCGGTCCCGAGGTCTCGGTGCTGGCGTTTACCGACGGCGTATGTGTCAAGCCCATGGTGTCGTCCATGGATCACAAGCGCGCACTTGACGGTGACCAAGGACTCAACACGGGTGGCATGGGCACGGTTGCGCCCAACCCTTACTATACCGAGGAAATTGCACGCGAGTGCATGGAGACCATCTTCCTGCCCACCATCAACGCCATGAACGCGGAAGGACGCACCTTTAAGGGCTGCTTGTACTTTGGTCTGATGCTGACCCCGAACGGTCCGAAGGTGATCGAATACAACTGCCGCTTTGGCGATCCCGAAACGCAGGTGGTATTGCCGCTGCTTGAAAGCGACCTCTTGACCATCATGCAGGCAACCGCCAACGGCACGCTCTGCGAGACTGAGGTCAAGTTTGCAAACCGTCACGCATGCTGCGTGGTGGTGGCATCGGGCGGGTATCCGCAAAAGTACGGCTCGGGCTATCCCATGACCCTGCCCGAGACGGCAACGGACGAATATATCTTTGTCGCAGGCGCAAAGGTGCAGGACGGCGTGCTTGTCACCGCAGGCGGCAGAGTGCTGGGAGCTGTGGCGGTCGAGGACAACCTTGCCGACGCGGTCGCCCATGCATACAAAATTGCAGAACAGGTAAGCTTTGAAAATTGCTATATGAGACGCGACATTGGTCAGCGCGCGCTGGCGGCAAAGAGCTAAGGAGGAAGCATGGTTTACAGAGTATTTGTAGAAAAAAAGCAGGGGCTTGACCACGAGGCCACCTCTCTTTGCAAGGAGATCAATACGTTTTTGGGCATCGAGGCCCTTACCAAGGTGCGCGTGATCAACCGCTATGACGTGGAAAACGCCACGGCCGAGCTGTTTGAGTACGCGACCCGCACCGTGCTGTCCGAGCCACAGCTGGACAATGTGGCATCCAAGATCGATGCCGAGGGTGCAAGTGTGTTTGCCGTGGAGTACCTGCCCGGACAGTATGACCAGAGAGCGGACAGCGCGGCGCAATGTATGCAGATCATTTCCTGCGGCGACCGCCCCACCGTGCGCACCGCAAAGGTCTATCTTTTGTACGGTGAGCTGACCGAGGCGCAGGTTGCAGCCATCAAAAAGCACGTCATCAACCCCGTGGAGAGCCGCGAGGCGAGCCTTGACAAGCCCGAAACGCTTGCAGCAAAGTTTGATATTCCCACCGAGGTCGAAGTGCTGCACGGCTTTTGCGAAATGGATGCGGATGCGCTTGCCGCATTCGTCAAGTCCTACGGCCTTGCTATGGATATGGACGACCTTGCCTTCTGCCGCGACTATTTTGTCAGCGAGAAGCGCGATCCTACCATCACCGAGATCCGCATGATCGATACCTACTGGTCGGACCATTGCCGCCACACCACCTTTTTGACCGAGATCGGCGAGGTGACTATTGAGGACAAGGAGCTGGAGCGCGCTTGCAGGATCTACCAAAATATGAGAGAAGAGCTGGGACGCACCCACAAGCCCATGACGCTCATGGACATTGCCACCATCGGCACGCGTTACCTCAAGGCCAACGGTAAGCTGCCAAAGCTCGATGAATCCGAGGAGATCAACGCCTGCACGGTCAAGATCACGGTCAAGACCGAGGATGGCGACGAGCCCTGGCTGCTGCTCTTCAAGAATGAAACGCACAATCATCCCACCGAAATAGAGCCCTTTGGCGGCGCGGCTACCTGCATTGGCGGCGCGATCCGTGACCCCCTGTCCGGACGCTCCTACGTGTATGCCGCTATGCGCGTCACGGGCGGTGCAGACCCCACACGCGCACTTTCCGAGACCTTGCCCGGCAAGCTGCCTCAGAAAAAGCTGGTCACCACGGCTGCTGCGGGATACTCCTCCTATGGCAACCAGATCGGTCTTGCCACGGGTCAGGTGGACGAGCTGTATCACGACGGCTACGCTGCAAAGCGCATGGAGATCGGTGCGGTCATCGCAGCCGCTCCCGCAGAAAACGTGCGCCGCGAGGTGCCCGATCCCGAGGATATCGTCATTTTGCTGGGCGGCCGCACGGGTCGTGACGGCTGCGGCGGTGCAACGGGATCCTCCAAGTCGCACACGCTGACCTCGCTTGAGACCTGCGGCGCAGAGGTGCAGAAGGGCAACGCGCCCGAGGAGAGAAAGCTGCAAAGATTGTTCCGCAATCCCGAGGCCTCGCGTCTGATCAAGCGCTGCAACGACTTTGGTGCAGGCGGCGTATCGGTTGCCATCGGCGAGCTTGCCGACGGACTTGACATTGATCTCAACGCAGTTCCCAAGAAGTACGAGGGTCTGGATGGTACAGAGCTTGCCATCAGTGAGAGCCAGGAGAGAATGGCCGTGGTGGTCGCGCCCGAGGATGCAGACCGCTTCTGTGAGCTGGCACTTTCCGAAAACCTTGAAGCCACCCGCGTAGCCCGCGTCAAGGCTGATCCCAGACTGACTATGATGTGGAACGGCAAGGTGATCGTGGATCTTTCCCGTGAATTCCTCAATTCCAACGGTGCAAAGAAGCACATGGATATTGTGCTGTCTGCTCCCAGGAGCTTTGAAAAGGAAATCCCCGCAGATTTCGCAAAGGGCATGAACGCGCTTGCGGGTGACCTGAACATCTGCTCTCGCCGCGGCCTTAGCGAGCGCTTTGACTCCACCATCGGTGCGGGCACGGTGCTCATGCCGTTCGGCGGCGTGCATCAGCTGACCCCCATCCAGGCCATGGTGCACAAGGTATCGGTGGAAAAGAAGCACACGGATACCTGCTCTTACATGGCGTGGGGCTATAACCCCTTCATTGCCGAAAAATCTCCCTACCACAGCGCGTACCTCGCGGTTGTGGAGTCTGTCTCCAAGCTGGTGGCGCAGGGCGCTGAGTTTGAGGACGTATATCTGACCTTCCAGGAATATTTTGAAAAGCCCGGACGCGACGGCCGTCGCTGGGGCAAGCCCATGGCGGCACTGCTTGGCGCGCTCATGGCGCAAAAGGATTTTGAGATCGCCTCCATCGGCGGTAAGGACTCTATGAGCGGCTCGTTTGACGCTCTGGATGTGCCTCCCACGCTGGTCTCCTTCGCGGTTACTACGGGAGACGCCTCCGAGGTAGTGGGCGGCGAATTCAAGGGGGGCGGCCATAAGGTCGTGCTGCTGACACCCGAGAAGGGCGAGAATTGTCTGCCCAAGGCAGACAGCGTCAAGGCGCTGTTTGACGTGGTGCACAAGGGCATGGCGGACGGCAAGGTGCTTGCCGCATGGACACCCACGCTCGGCGGCGTTGCCGAGGGCGTGCTTAAGATGTGCATGGGCAACGGCATCGGCTTTGCGTTTGACGCGGGCGTGTCTCTTGACACCATCTTCGGCTACAATTACGGCAGCTTTATCTTGGAGCTTGCCGAGGGCGCTGAGCTTGACGGCATGCTGCTGGGTCACACCACGGCCAAGGCCGAGATCACTTACGGCGACAGCGTCGTTTGCCTTGACGCGCTGCTTAAGACCTATGAGGACAAGCTGGAAAGCGTGTATTCCTGCAATATTGAGCACGAGCACGGCGCACTTCCCACCGTTTCGTATACGGGCGGCTGCGCTGCAAAGGCACCTGCCATTCTGACTGCAAAGCCGCAGGTGATTATTCCCGTATTCCCCGGTACAAACTGTGAATATGACAGCGCAAAGGCGTTCTCGGATGCGGGCGCAGAAGCAAAGATCTTTGTGGTCAATAATCTGACGGGTGAGGGCATTGCCCGCTCTGTTGAGCAGTTTGCATCCCTTTGTAAAGAGTCGCAGATCATTTTCCTGCCCGGTGGATTCTCGGGCGGTGACGAGCCGGACGGTTCGGGTAAGTTCATTACCTCCTTCTTCCGCAATGCCGAGGTCAAGGAGCAGGTCAGCGACCTGCTTGATCGCCGCGACGGTCTGATGGCAGGTATCTGCAACGGCTTCCAGGCGCTGATCAAGTTAGGCCTTGTGCCTTACGGTAAGATCATCGACACCGATGAGAATTGCCCCACGCTGACCTACAACGCCATCGGCCGTCACCAGTCGCGCATCGTGCGCACCCGCATTTGTTCCAATCTCTCCCCCTGGTTGCAGGGTGTGAACGTTGGCGACGTGGTCAACGTGCCTATCTCGCACGGTGAAGGCAGGTTCCTGTGCTCCGAGCAGCTGGCTGCCGAGCTTGCAAGAAATGGCCAGATCGCAACGCAGTACGTGGACGAGCAGGGAATGGTCACCGCGGACGTGCGCTGCAACCCCAACAACTCTGTCTTTGCAATCGAGGGTATTACCTCGCCCGACGGCAGAGTGTTCGGTAAGATGGGTCACTCCGAGCGTGTCGGTCAGAATCTCTATCGCAACGTGCCCGGCAGCTTTGATATTGGCATGTTTGCATCCGCAGTCAAGTATTTCAAGGGTTAATTTTTTAGAAAAGAGGTAGATAGATTATGGCATATTTTTATCCCGAAGCATCCCATACCTTCAATGAATATCTGTTAGTTCCCGGCTATTCGGGCCCCGATTGCATCCCCACCAACGTCTCCCTGCGCACTCCCCTGGTTCGCTTTAAAAAAGGCGAGCAGCCCGCGATCTCCATGAACATTCCCATGGTCTCCGCGATCATGCAGTCGGTTTCGGGCGATAAGCTGGCTGTGGCCCTTGCAAAGGAGGGCGGTGTGTCCTTCATTTACGGCGCGCAGACCATTGAGGACGAGGCTGCCATGGTTGCCCGCGTCAAGGGTCATAAGGCAGGCTTTGTACGCAGCGATTCCAACATCAGACCCGACCAGACCTTGGCCGACGTTCTGGCGCTCAAGGAAAAGACCGGTCACTCCACCGTGGCCGTGACCGATGACGGCACGGGTACCGGCAAGCTGTTGGGCATTGTCACCGGAAGAGATTACCGCGTCAGCCGTATGTCTCCCGATCTCAAGGTCTCGGAGTTCATGACTCCCTTAGAAAAGCTGATCACTGCTCCCGAGGGCACGACCCTGAAGGCTGCAAACGACATCATCTGGGATCATAAGCTCAACTCCCTGCCCATCGTGGACAAGGACGGCAAGCTTGTTGCATTCGTGTTCCGCAAGGACTACGATACTCATAAGCAGAACCCGGGCGAGCTGCTGGACGCACAGAAGAGATACGTGGTCGGCGCGGGCATCAATACCCGTGACTACGCACAGCGCGTGCCCGCTTTGGTTGAGGCAGGCGTGGACGTGGTCTGCATTGACTCCTCCGAGGGCTTTTCCGCTTGGCAGGAGCAGACCATTGCATGGATCCGTGAGCACTACGGTGATAGCGTCAAGGTCGGCGCGGGTAACGTCGTAGACAGAGACGGATTTCGATTCCTGGCCGATTGCGGTGCGGACTTTATCAAGGTCGGTATCGGCGGTGGCTCGATCTGCATCACCAGAGAAACCAAGGGCATTGGCCGCGGTCAGGCAACTGCGCTGATCGAGGTTTGCAAGGCAAGAGACGAATATTTTGAGGAAACCGGCATTTACGTGCCCGTTTGCTCGGACGGCGGTATCGTGCACGACCACCATATTACCTTAGCGCTTGCCATGGGTGCGGATTTCGTCATGCTGGGCAGATACTTTGCAAGATTTGAGGAATCCCCCAGCGCAAAGGTCAACGTGGGCGGCACGCTGATGAAGGAGTATTGGGGCGAGGGCTCTAACCGTGCCCGTAACTGGCAGAGATACGACCTGGGCGGCGCTACCAAGCTGTCCTTTGAAGAGGGCGTTGACTCCTACGTGCCTTACGCAGGCAAGCTGTCCGATAACGTGCAGACCACGCTTTACAAGGTTAAGAGCACCATGTGCAACTGCGGCGCGCTCACCATCCCCGAGCTGCAGCAAAAGGCAAAGCTGACGCTGGTGTCCTCCACCAGTATCGTTGAGGGCGGCGCACACGACGTTGTGGTCAAGACCTCCAACAAGCAAGTTTAATATATTGAAGGAGAAGCACCAACATGATGACTGATATTGAAATTGCCCAGAGCATCAAGATGCAGCCGATCACCGAGGTTGCAAAGACTGCGGGGATCCCCGAGGAATACCTCGAGCAGTACGGCAGATATAAGGCAAAGGTGGATTACACCGCGCTGATGA
>CAZCRV010000115.1:0-6859 GCA_964501175.1 uncultured Clostridium sp. | reverse complement strand
AAACAACGTTGTCAAGTCTTCTTTCAAGCAGAAGCAGCAGGTTTTCGCCGGTCATACCTTCCTTGCGAGCTGCCTCGTCATAGTAGTTCTTGAACTGCTTCTCAAGAACACCGTAGTATCTCTTGGTTGTCTGCTTTTCGCGGAGCTGCAGACCGTACTCTCTCATCTTCTTCTTTGCAGCGCCGTGCTGACCGGGAGCGGTTGCTCTGCGATCCAGAGCGCACTTGCCGGAAAGGCAGCGGTCGCCCTTCAGATAAAGCTTCTTGCCCTCTCTGCGGCACAGCTTACATGCAGGACCTGTATATCTTGCCATAATTGCGTTACCTCCTGTGAAAAATTAAACGCGTCTGCGCTTGGGCGGTCTGCAACCGTTGTGGGGGATAGGAGTTACGTCTCTGATCAGAGTGATCTGGAGACCAACTGCTTCCAGTGCACGGATTGCGGATTCACGTCCCGAACCGGGGCCCTTTACATACACCTCTACGCTCTTCAGGCCCTGATCGATCGCTGCCTTAGCTGCGGTCTCAGATGCGGACTGAGCTGCGAAGGGGGTGGACTTTCTGGAACCCTTGAAGCCGAGTTCACCGGCGGATGCCCAGGAAATGGCATTACCGTTGACATCGGTGATGGTTACAATAGTGTTATTGAAGGTTGCCTGAATATGAACAACGCCCTTTTCGATATTCTTTTTCTCGCGGCGTCTCTTAATGACCTTCTTTGCAGCAACTTTTGCCATATTCTATGCCACTCCTTTACTTCTTCTTGTTCGCAATGGTCTTTGCGGGACCTTTTCTGGTTCTTGCGTTAGTCTTGGTTCTCTGTCCTCTTACGGGCAAACCCTTTCTGTGTCTGACACCGCGGTAGCAGTTGATTTCTACCATGTTCTTGATGTTCATGGCAACTTCACGACGAAGGTCACCCTCTACAGTGTAGAAGTTTTCGATTTCGTCACGCAGCTTTGCAATGTCTTCTTCGGTCAGATCCTTTGCGCGGATCGCGGGATCAATGCCGGTCTTTGTGAGGATATCTGTTGCGCTCTTGCGACCAATACCGTAAATGTAGGTAAGGGCGATGTCAACGCGCTTGTTGTTGGGAATATCAACACCAGCTATACGAGCCATTCTTGTTCACCTCTTCGTTTGGTTTTGTTGTTTGTTTGTCGTGGTATGCGGATCAACCCTGCTTCTGCTTGTGCTTGGGGTTCTCGCAGATTACCATGACTTTACCTTTTCTCTTGATGATCTTGCACTTTTCGCAGATCTTCTTAACGGACGGTTTAACCTTCATTACGTTATACCATGCCTTTCTTTCGAGTTATTCGTAAAATCTTATTTTGCGCGCCATGTGATGCGGCCCTTGTCCAGGTCGTATACCGAAACCTCGACGGTTACCTTATCACCGGGCAGAATTCTGATATAGTTCATACGAAGCTTACCGGAAATATGCGCCTTGACGATATGTCCGTTGGGCAGCTTCACTTTGAAGTTTGCGTTGGGCATTGCTTCTACCACAACACCTTCAAATTCAATAACATCGTCCTTCGACAGAATAATCCCTCCTTACTTGTTTGTAACTGTTTGCATGAAAGCTTGTAATTAAAATTCAGAGTCGATCAGCGTCAGATTCAGCACGCCTTCGTCGGTCATTGCCACGGTGTTTTCGTAGTGTGCCGACAACTTTCTGTCAGCCGTGACCACCGTCCATCCGTCGGCCAGCTCTCTGACCTCAAAGGTACCTGCGTTGACCATCGGTTCGATGGCCAGCACCATACCCGAGCAGATGCGTACGCCGCGTCCGGGAGTTCCGTAGTTGGGTACGTCGGGAGCCTCGTGCACTTCTTTGCCGATGCCGTGCCCGATGTACTTTCGTACAGTGGAAAAGCCGTTTGCTTTGACGTGCGTGTCGATCGCGGAGCCGACGTCGCCAAGACGATTGCCCGACTTCATCTGCGCAACACCTGCAAAGAAGCTCTCTCTTGTGACCTCGATCAGTTTGAGTGCCTCGTCGCTTACCTTTCCTACCGGAATGGTTCTTGCGCTGTCTCCGTGATAGCCCTTGTAATGTGCACCAAGGTCGATCTTGACGATATCGCCCTCGCGCAGAATTCTCTTCTTGGAAGGAATGCCGTGGATGACCTCATCGTTGATGCTGATACACGCGCTTCCGGGAAAGCCGTACAGCCCCAGGAAGGAGGGCTTAGCACCCGATTTCTCGATATACTGTCTGATGACTCGGTCGAGCTCGTAGGTGCTGACACCTTCGCGGACGTGCTCACGGGCTACAAGCAAAGCCTCGCCCGTGATACGACCCGCTTCTTTCATGGCCTTGATCTGAGCTGCATTTTTGAGCTGTATCATACGATACCTCAGATCGACCAGGCGTTACGCCTCAAACTTTTCCAGTGCCTTGAATACCAGGGCGGTCGTATCAGCGACCTCTTCCTGGCCTTCCACGGTCAGAAGGATGCCCTTCTGTGCGTAGAATTCCTTCAACGGCTCGGTTTGAGCGTGGAACGTTTTCAGTCTGTTAATTACTGTTTCTGCTGCGTCGTCCGCTCTGGTATAAAGAGCAGCGCCACACTTGTCACAAACGTCAGCAGTCTTAGGCGGAATATATACGACGTGGTAAGAAGCACCGCAAGAGCAAACTCTGCGTCCGCTCATACGCTCGACGATCTTCTCGTCGGCAACCTCGATGCTCAGTACTGCGTCGATACGGACCCCCATATCCTCCAGAGCCTGTGCCTGGGGAATGGAACGGGGGAAGCCGTCCAGGATAAATCCGTTCTTACATGCATCTGTCGAAAGATATTCCTTGATAATGCCAATGACAACCTCATCGGGGACCAGCTTGCCGGCCTCAACGTAGCTCTTGGCAGAGAGACCAAGTTCGGTTCCCGCTTTCATTGCACCGCGCAGAATGTCGCCGGTTGCAATTGCAGGGATATTGAATTTTTCCGAAATTCTCGCGGATTGGGTACCTTTGCCCGCACCGGGAGCGCCCATTAAAATCAAATTCATGTTGTTCCTCCGGTGTTATGCCGTTTGATTAATCAAGGAAGCCCTTATAGTTTCTAAGGGTGATCTGAGCCTCAAGCTCACGAACAGTTTCCAGTGCAACGCCGA
Organism: uncultured Clostridium sp.; assembly: GCA_964501175.1. Taxonomy (GTDB): domain Bacteria; phylum Bacillota; class Clostridia; order Oscillospirales; family CAG-272; genus SVQP01. The sequence continues at coordinate 3,734 of CAZCRV010000115.1, read as the reverse complement.
CAACGATCAGCAGCGAAGAGCCACTGAATGCCAATTCCGACATGGAGGCTACAAGATCCGTCATGGAAGGAATCAGATTCAGAATGACCATCACCAGCAGCGGCAGGCCCGAGATAACGCACAGGAACAAGCCGCCGATCAGCGTGACTCTGTTCAGGATCTTCTTAATATACTCAATGGTGGGTCTGCCGGGACGAATGCCGGGGATAGAACCGCCGTTGTTCTGGATATTATTTGCTACTTCAACAGGGTTGAAGGAGATCATAATATAGAAGTAAGAGAATGCGATGATCAGAGCGACGAAGATGATCAGATACAAGGGAGAGGTGTAGCTGAGCACGTCCGTCAACTGCTCGCAAATGTTCTTGAGCCATACCCACCAGCTGTCATCCTTAATGTTGGTGAAGAATGCAGCAGCGGTTGCAGGAAGTGCCACGATGGAGTTTGCGAAGATGATGGGCATAACGCCGCTCATGTTCAACTTCAGGGGCAGGCTGGAGGACTGACCGCCGTACATCTTACGGCCGACAACTCTCTTTGCATACTGGATCGGAATTCTTCTCTCGGAGTTCGTGAACCATACCACGAAGCCAACTGCAGCCAGGATTACAGCAACGATCGCGATATAGATCACAACGTTGAGGACGGTTGCAAGCCAATCCTGCTCAATGCCCTTGGTGCAAGCCTTGGCAATGTTGGGGATGGTAGCGGTCAGGTAGGTGGGAACTCTGGATACGATGTTAGCAAACAGGATGATCGAAATACCGTTACCGATACCCTTCTCGTTTACCTTTTCAGCCAGCCACATGATCAGCGATGCGCCTGCACAGTAGCACAGGATCAGCGTGATACGGCAGAACCAGAGAGCTGCGCCCTTCTGACCTACATAGGTGATGTAGTCGCCGAAGTAGTTTTCGAGATACATGGTATAGCCGTAAGCGGTGATCAGAGCCAGTGCAACGGTTACGATACGGGTGATTGCGGTGATCTTCTTTTTGCCATTCTCGCCGTCCTTAGCCATTCTCTCCAGCGCAGGAATTGCGATGGTGAGCAGCTGCATTACGATCGATGCCGTAATGTAAGGGCTGACGGAGAGAGCAAACAGGGTTGCTCTGCTGAATGCATCACCGGACAACAGGTTCAGATACTGGAACATGTCGCCGGCACTCATTCCCTGGAATGCAGTGTAGATCTCACTGCTTACCCAAGGAAGCGGGATGGACGCACCAATGCGGTAAAGGAGTACGATAAGCAATGTGAAGAGGAGTCTGTTCTTGAGCTCCGGAATCTTCCAAGCATTCTTTAACGTCTGAAACATCCTTATACCTCCTCTGCCTGTCCACCTACTGCCTCAATCTTTGCCTTAGCAGTTGCGGAAAAGACTGCCGCTTTTACAGTGATCTTCTTAGTGAGTTCGCCGTTGCCCAGAACCTTGAGTCCGTCCAGGGGCTTGCGGATAATCTTTTTGGCGAGAAGTGCATCCATATCAACGACTGCGCCGTCCTCAAAGACGTTCAGTGCATCAACATTGACAATAGCGTAATGCTTTGCGAAATAGTTCTTGAAGCCTCTCTTAGGAAGCTGTCTGTAGATGGGGAACTGTCCACCCTCAAAACCGGTGCGAACACCGCCGCCGGAGCGTGCGTTCTGACCCTTGTGACCCTTACCTGCGGTCTTGCCGTTGCCGGAGCCGGGGCCTCTGCCCTTTCTCCACGCAGCCTTTGCGGAACCTTCAGCGGGTTTCAGATTATGCAGTTTCATTCTCAGTACCTCCTTATCAGTCTTCTACGGTTTCAACCGAGACAAGGTGAGAAATAACCTTAATCTTGCCTGCCAGAACAGCGTCATCGTTGTGTACGATGAAATCGCCGATCTTAACAAGACCCAGGGACTGTGCCGTAGCCTTCTGGTTGGGCTTTGCGGCGATAAGACTCTTAATCAGTGTTACCTTTTTCATCTTAAAGCGCCTCCTTAATCCTTAACCTGCTCTACGGGGATGTCACGGATCTTCGCAACTTCCTCAGCGGAACGCAGTGCCTTCAGACCCTCCATGGTTGCCTTAACAACGTTGGTGGGGTTGTTGGAACGCAGGCACTTTGCACGAATGTTGGAGATACCTGCAGCCTCAAGTACTGCTCTTACCTTGCCACCCGCGATGATACCGGTACCGAGTGCAGCGGGCTTGAGAAGCACCTTACCTGCGCCGAATTCACCGATGACTTCGTGCGGGATTGTTGTACCCTTCAAGGATACAGTGATCATATTCTTCTTAGCGTCTTCGATACCCTTGCGAATTGCCTCAGGTACCTCAGCAGCCTTACCAAGACCTACGCCGACGTGACCATTCTTGTCACCGACTACCATCAGTGCTGCAAATCTTGCAACACGACCACCCTTTACAGTCTTGGAAACACGGTTCAGCGCGACGAGCTGTTCTGTCAAATCCAGCTCAGCCGGGTTAATTTTTTGTGCCATTTCTGGTTTCCTCCTGAATTGTTCAATAAATGTTGAACAGTGTACAAACCGGACTAATCGGGATAACCGATTAGAACTTCAGGCCGCCCTCGCGAGCGCCGTCTGCCAATTCCGATACACGTCCGTGATACAGATAACCGCCTCTGTCGAATACGACTTCGGTGATGCCCTGTGCGACTGCCTTTTCTGCAATCATTTTACCAACTGCTCTTGCAGCTGCCTTGTTACCGCCGTTGCCTTCAAAACCGTTACCGTAAGAAGAAGCGGATACCAGTGTTACGCCTGCAACGTCATCAATGATCTGAGCACTGATGTTTGCGTTGGAGCGATATACTGCCAGACGCGGACGCTCTGCCGTGCCGGAAATCTTAGCTCTGACTCTCTTATGTCTCTTCAGACGAGCCTGGTTAGAATCTTTTCTGGATACCATGTTTACACTCCTCCTTTCAATTATTTACCGGTCTTGCCGACCTTACGACGTACATATTCGTCGATATAACGAACGCCCTTGCCGTGATAAGGCTCGGGACCTCTCAGACCTCTGATAACTGCAGCGGTCTGGCCAACTTCCTGCTTGTTGATGCCCTTTACGACAACGATCATGCCGGAGCTGACCTTCTCGGTGGTCATCTTGTCAATGCCCTGCTTCTTGATCTCGTCATCGGTGGGAACCTCGAGCTTGATGCTATCGGTCTCAGCGATTACGAACTTGTCCTGAGGCTGGCCGTTGGGCTTGAGGGAGTGGCCTAAGAACATCTGCAGGTTCTTGCCCTGCTTAACAGCCTTGTAACCAACACCGATGATCATCAGAACCTTCTGATAACCCTTGGTAACGCCGACTACCATGTTGTTAATCAGTGCACGAGTCAGACCATGCAAGCTTCTCTCTTCCTTCTCGTCAGAGTTACGAGTTACGATGATCTGGTTGCCCTCGATCGCGATGTTGATCTCGGGTCTGAAGGTTTCGGTCAGGGTACCCAGGGGGCCTTTTACCGTCAAAGTGTTGCCGTTCAGGGTTGCAGTGACACCTGCGGGGATCTCAACGGGCATTCTACCAATTCTAGACATATCGTTTACCTCCCGTTCCGATTACCAGACAAAGCACAGGACTTCGCCGCCTACCTTGAGAGCGCGAGCCTTCTTGTCGGTCATGATTCCCTTAGATGTGGAAACGATAGCGATACCCAGGCCGTTCATTACCTTAGGCATATCCTCGCAACCTGCGTAGATACGCAGACCGGGCTTGGATACTCTCTTCA
>CAZCRV010000114.1:0-6940 GCA_964501175.1 uncultured Clostridium sp. | reverse complement strand
AATTGTGAGTGTTTTTAAAAATTCGTGTGTGATGCAGAAAATTATGCTTCTGCGGGAGCTTCTGCAGCCTCTTCGCTGCCGCCGTTCTGCTTGTCGATAATAGCCTGCAGACCGTAAGCGAAGTTGTACAGAGGGGACTTGATAGAGCCCAGGAACTTTGCGATGAGGACTTCCTTGGAGGGGATCTCTGCGAGTGCGTTTACACCTGCAGCGTCGATAACGCCGCCGTCAACGTAACCTGCGAGAATCTCGAAGGAAGGAATCTTTTCAGCGTATTCCTTGAGGATCTTTGCTGCTGCAACGGGATCGTTCTTGCTGATAGCGATTGCAGTCATGCCGTTCAGGTGCTCCTTGAGAGCGCCGTAACCGACTTCGTCGCAAGCACGGCCGGTCAGAGTGTTCTTCATAACCACGTACTTAACGCCTGCTTCACGAAGAGCTTTACGCATCTTTGTGTCGCTGTCAACGGTGATGCCCTGGTAGTTTACCACTACGCCTGCTACAGACTCCTTGATGTCGGTAGCCAGTTCAGCAACGATCACTTTCTTTTGTTCGAGTATTGCATTGCTAGGCATTTTGTGTTTCACCTCCCAGTGAGAATGAGTAATAAAAAATCTTTCTTCCGTCAAAGCATGGCTTCGCGCGAAGAAAGACTCACAAAGCGACCGGGGTCGCAAATATGCTGATTGATCTCTCCTCGGCAGGGAAGCGTGGCTTTTACGGAAACCTGCTGTCTTTGGATACGTCCTTGTCGGACACCATGGTATTATAGCACGATTAGGACAAGTTGTCAATAGGATTTTGAAAAAAAGTTGAAAAATATTATTTTTATTTTTTGATTTTTTGATTTTTTGCAATGAATTTTACGTGCTTTTCAAGGAAGGGCTGCACGGAAAAATCCGTGCAGCCCTTTGATTTTTGGCTTACCATTCCACCTCGGCTAAGATCAATCCGTTGCCGAGAGGAATGTGAATGATCGAGCCCTCAGGGGCTTGGACTTCAGTTACGTGCGACAGCTCAACTGTCTTAATTTGTTGGCCGGATGCGTCCAGAACCGTGACAGAAAGGCCGTTTTCGGGCAGGCAAAGCGCGATCAGCTTAACGTTGCCACTCTCACCGATAATGACGTCGAGGCTGTGTCCGTTGGCTTTTTGCTCATCGGGAGCAAAGGAGGAGACGTAGAGCCCGTCGGTCAAGGAAAGAAGATCGGTGCGGGGAACGAAATCTGTGTCAAACTGCAAAAGCGGGGAGACGTGATCCTCGCTGAGTGCGGTGAACTCGGAAACCGTGACCCAGCTGGTTTGATTTTTGGTCACGTTGACGCGCACGTAGCGCGCTTGGATGTCCACGTCAAGCTCGGTGTCTCTTTGGCTGATGGTGCAAAGTGTAGTCCAGTTCTGTCCGTCGGCCGAGTAGCACAGCTCACCGCCCTCTAAATAGTCTGTTGCGTGGTCGGGCACACCGGTCTTGAAGGCGATGTGAGAGACTGCGGTCACCGTGCCAAGGTCGATCTCGAAGTAATCGCCCACTTGTGCCCCGCGAGAGGACCAGAAATAGGTATTCGGATCGCCATCCTTCATAAATTCGGGAAAATAGGTGGAATACATGGGCAGAGAGGTGGTCCAGGTGGGCACGCCTGCGGGCGTGTCGATGACCACGGTGCGGTTGGTGTTGACCTCAAAGGAGCAGATTTTCGTCCAGGTTCCGTCGCTTTTGCCGGCGTTTCTGACGCGGACGTAGCGAGCCTTGATGGCAAGATCCCGGAGCAGAACCACGTCAGCGCACGAGCCCTCGTAAAGCATCGTCCAGCTCTCGGCATCGGTGGAATATTCCACAACACCCTTGTGCAGTGCGTCGCTGCCTGCAACGCCTGTGGCAATATATACGTTTTCGACGTCAATTACGCTGCCAAGGTCCACGCCGAAGTAGCCTGTTTGATTGCCTGCGGCGGTATTGAGGTCGCCCTGCGTCCAGAAGAAGGTGGAGTCGTCGCCGTCGGTCATCAGATCGGGGGTGTAGTTTTCGTAGTGGTTACAGTTGGTATAAGGGGTAGCGGGAGCGCAGCTCAGCCCCTCGGTCTGACCGAGCAGCAGCGAGAAGCGGCTGTTCAGCGTGTTGTAGAAGGTGGTCAGCACGGATGCGGACACAAGTCTTGGATTCTTGGCGATGCTTCTCTCCAGCGTCTTGTATTCTCCCAAGAGGCCGAGCATGGTATTGAGATCACTACCCGCGGCGTAAGCCTCCTCCATTTCGATATAAAGAACACCTATTTGGCCGTATACGCGGTATTTGGTCAACCAATCGTTGATTTCTGACACTAAAGATTGATTATCGGATGCGAGAATCGCATCTGCGCTGTGAATCATGCTCTCAAAGTAGGTTTTGAGAGCTGCGCGGGTTTCGGGCGTGTTGTTCTTCTTGAAGGAACTCAGCAGAGCCTGCAGCTCCTCGCTGTCGGTATTTTTGTTGATGCCGGACGCGCTTGTCATGGAAATAAACTCAGCAAGCGCCTCGCTTGCATCGGGCATTATGGACTTGCAAGCGGCAGCAAGAGATGCTTGCGGGTCGTAAGCCTCGGGATTCCACAGATAATCGCCCGTGGTGAACAGAGGCACCATGGAGGCGTATCCTTGGTTCATGGGGTTGGCAGTAAGTCCCGTGATGGACTTGTACAGATCTGTTTCAAGATTGACGCAAGGCCCCATGAACAGGTGATTGGCCAGCGTATCGTTGACGGGGTAATTCCACCAGATCAGTACGTTTCTGCCGTAGGTTTTGATGATGTGCTTGAGCGATTGATTGGTAATGGACTCGGGAATGACGCCGGGGCCCGTCCACATCAGCACAACGTCCTCGTGGATCAAGGGCGCGATCTCATCGGTGTATTTGGTCAGGAAGGGGTCGCCGTACTCGGTGGTAATGGCGATCAGATCGCTGACACCCTCGTGCGTCATGACAAAGCGGGTCTGAAAGTCGGAGAGCAGCTTACCGTGCCCCTTTGCGTCCAGCGTGGGGATATCGTCCAAGAAAATGGCAAAATCACGCACGCCGAGATCATACATTTGCTGGCACTTGGCCATCAGCTTTTCAAAATCTGCCTCGTAGCCGTTGCCGAGATCAATATCGCCGCCGGGTGAGAGCGCGTAGACGAATTTGACGTAGTTCTCGTTGGCAGCATGGATCAGATCGGTCATGCGCTCCAGCTCTGTTCCCGTGTAAAGCACGCGCCATTGTGCGCGGTGCTTGGCGTCATCCTTGGGCGCGTAGATGTAAGCGTTCATTTTGTTCTGACTCATGAATGCAAAGAGATCCTTGCGGTATTCATGTGTCCAGGCCGTGCCGTAAAAGCCCTCGATAACGCCGCGGATGGCGTTGCGGGGCGCGTCCTTGATGGTAACGATGGGGAGATCCTCGCCCTGTTTTGCAAGTTGAGCAAGCGTCATAAAGGCGTAGTGCAGGCCACGATCGGTCTGCGCCTCGATCAGAATTTCATTTTCGGTTACCTTTATTATATATGCCTCGTCTGCACCGTATTCGAACTCCGTGCTCAGATCGCGCAGCGCTACGGTCAGGGGAGCGCCATCCTCGCTGACGGTAAAGCCGGCTGCTGCGAGCAGGTCTGCGTATTTCGCGGCTTTGGTATCAGGCTTGACGGACTTTTCTTGTTGACCTTCCATGCGGACAATTTCCATGGGCTGGGGGTAAATATCCATTTGTACTTTCTCTCCGGGGGAGGGCTGCTCGGGTTGTGTGGTGTCGGGCTCGGTTTCGCTGCTTGTTTCCACTTCCGTATCTGCGGACGACGCGGTTTCGTTGCCCGTTATGTCGGTCTCTCCGTTTTGGGGTGTATTGCAAGCGGTAAACATCACGGGGCAGAGAAGCAGGGCTGCCAAAAGCAAGGGAAAAACTCGTTTCATGATTGTGATACTCCTTTTTCTGTAAAAACATACGGGAGTCGGGCCGAAATGGCTCGACTCCCATGCAATTATTCATCGGAATCAATGGATTTGTTGGCCTTGAGCACGCGCTCCGCCATGCCGATCAGTCGCTCGCGGATCCAGTAGGGGCTCATGATGCGGATGGGGGAATCCAGGGCCATGATCACGCTCAGAAACCGCTCGACGTTATGAAATTCGCAAACGTAGCGGTTGCGCGACTCCTTGGAAATGATAAAGGAGCGCAGCTCCAGCACGGAGAGCTTGTCCGGGATCTCGACCACGGCGGTATAGGGCATTTGCATCTGAATGACCGAGCTGTCCGCAGCAAAATCATCATTATTATATATAGAGGATACCACGCCCATGTAAGACTCGTCGTTATCCGTGGTCAGCAGCACGGGCAACGCGAAATCTGCGGTGTAATAAAAGCCCTTGTGCTCGGGATCGTAAGCAATGGGCGCGCCCAACTGCTTGCGCAGAAAATCCACGTCTCTTTGCGCTTGACGGTGCGAGACGTTGAATCGCTCTGCTAAGCGCATGGCGTTGGGATAGCTGAATTCGGATATTTTTTTATGAAGCCATTGAATCCTGTTGTTGGCAGCCATCTTGTTCATCCTTTCCGTGTGTTTGTTCCGGGACGGGGTCTTGCTCGGGGGACGCGAGGGGCGCGTTGCAGCAGCGCGTGAATTGCACCAGTCTGCCTGCAATATAGATACAGTTAGACAAGCAGAACAGGGCATAGCCCATGATACGTGCACCGTGCGTAACGTTTGTGATATTGGGGAGCATGGTAAATGCGGGGATGGATGCGCAGGCGTTTGCAAAGAGTGCGATACACGCGCTTGCAAGATATCTGCGGGGCTGGGATTTTTCCAGCGTGACGCGCAGCTCGCTTGTCAAGAATAGCATGGTGGCAATCCAAGCCAGCTGCAGGCCGATCTTGGCGGGGGCATTCATGTGGTGATCGAATTCGAAATAGGTCAGTCCGCAAAGGCCGGTCATCAGTGCGATCGGGCCGGTGCCGAAAACCACGGTGGCGCCGCTTAGCTTTGAGGCGTTGACCATACGCAAAAGGTAGTGGATAACGCTCAGCACCGCGCCGATTGCGCACAGGACTGCGCTGATTACGGTTGTATCGATTGCGCGCTGCTGAGTCAGAATTCCGATCAGATCGGCGGGCTCGTAATAGGTAAAGCTGATTGCGGCTGCGGCTACCGTGCCGATGATCGGTGCGGTGGCGAGGATGAAGGGCTTTTTGGTTGCGAGCATGAAGTCGGTCTCGGGTAGCTCCTTTTTGGGGATGAGCAACAGCGCGCAGAGAAACCAGAGCAGGCTGACGATGCTCAGAATATTTGCCAGTATGGGCAAGGGATGCCCGTATACAAAGTAATCCGAGCCGTCGCTAGCAAGCAAATAGCAAAGGGCGTAAGCGATCACGCCTGCGATGCTCAGGACAAATGCGGTCGTACAAAAGACCTTGACTTTGGATCCTTGAGAGTTCATATAAACAAAAAATCCCGTAAAGGGAACCTCCGGTACGTAGATATATATCATCATTATATAATATAATTGTGAATAAATCGTAACCAAAAACAACAAATTGCGAATAAATTTCGCAATTTTCATCGATATGCACAAAAAGGGGCTCTTTAAGAGCAGAATCGGTGTCGCAAGCGTAACGAAAAAGACGGCGAAAACGGGCCCGAGGGGCGACAAAACGTCAAAATGTCGCATAAAATTGTGCAACATATACAAATACAATGCGGAAAATTCGTTGAAAATCGTCATTAAAAATTTTCAAAAACTATTGCAATTTAGGAACGAATGTTGTATAATGAGAAGGCTTGATATGCGATGAAGCGAGAGGTTGCTTTGAGGGGACGCCCTCAAAGGTAATTTTCGCGGAGTATGTCCGAGAATCGGGCGAAGGTATATCCCACACAATACACGGTGCAACATGCGGCATAGTGTTGCTCCTGAGTTTCAACTTTACACAAGGTAGTCGGAGTTTGTTTGATGCAGATGCTGATGCGCGGACAAAATCCTTTTTTATCGGGCGTGAAAAGAAACACACGGAGCGGTGTCAGGGATTCGCCCCGCTTTAACAAATCGCGCCGAGCGGCTGCAAGGCTTCCATCTAATATATACGCGTGCGTATGAAGCGATGAAGACCTGCGGCGGGGAGGAGCGAAATCTTAAAAGGAGGCAAAACAAAATGGCAGTAAAGGAAAAGATCAGAGTTCGTCTGAAGAGCTACGACCACACCCTTATCGATACAGCAGCCGAGAAGATCGTCAAGGTTGCTAAGGATAACGGCTCCCAGGTTTCCGGTCCTATCCCGCTTCCCACTGAGAAGGAGATCATCACGATCCTCCGCGCAGTGCACAAGTACAAGGATAGCCGTGAGCAGTTCGAGAGACGCACTCACAAGAGACTGATCGACATCATCAAGCCGTCCGCAAAGACTGTTGACGCGCTGATGAACATCGAGCTCCCCGCCGGCGTTGAGATCGAGGTTAAGCTTTAATCGGCTTATATCAAGCACCGCGATATCAAGACTTGCAAAACAAAGATAACAGCCGACGAAGAACGAAACTTCGGCTCGGTAACTTTGTAAATCATGTCGGTCCAACCGAATTGGCGACCGACCAATAATTTACAGGAGGAAACAAAATGAAAAAGGGTATTATCGGTAAGAAAATCGGTATGACTCAGGTATTCGACGAGAACGGAAACGTTACTCCCGTCACTCTCGTTGAATGCGGTCCGTGCGTAGTCGCACAGAAGAAGACCAAAGAGAATGACGGTTACGAAGCTGTACAGCTTGGCTTTATGGATGCTAAGGAAAAGCACCTGACCAAGCCCCAGCAGGGTCACTTCAACAAGGCGGGCGTTGCCTACAAGAAGTACCTCAAGGAATTCCGTCTGGCTGATTGCTCCGCTTACAACGTAGGCGACGTCATTACAGCCGATACCTTCGCCGCAGGCGAGAAGGTCGACGT
>CAZCRV010000113.1:0-6951 GCA_964501175.1 uncultured Clostridium sp. | reverse complement strand
TTTCGCAAAGGTTCAGAAGCTCGCGGCACAGGGCGTTGTTGAGCTTGTGCAGCGCGATTCTCGGAAGAAACGCGCCCTCGCTTGTCTGTGTGACCTCGGCTTGGTCCTTGACGGCAAATTGCAGCCGCAAGCCTTGGGCGAGTGCGTAATTCTCGTTTGCATACAGAGAGTTGAGTTGGTCGTAGGTAGAGGGCTTGGCTGCAGCGGTAAAGGAGTCGCCCACCTGCAGGGAAGCGTTGAATTCGCAGATAAGCTCTGCGTCAAAGCTCTGCCTCTGTCCATCGATCTCTTGCACGCGGAAGCGGTATACGGTCATACCGTCAGCTCCCACGCGCTCTGTCACGGTGCCCAGCACCGTGCATTCCTCCCGCTCTGCAATTCGCTCGTATTTTTGCTGCGAGACATCAAATGTAAGATAGCAGCCCGCAAAGGCGGCTGACGCGCACAAAAGTCCGACCACGATGCGCATGGCAAGCTTCTTGGGGATCTTCTTGCCAAGGGAGAGCTGCGTGCAAAGCAGAATCAGCAAGGCTCCCGCAATTATGACGGAAATTTTTACGGCAGGGGAGGAAAAACGCGCGCAAAAGACGCATATGATATACAACAGACAGGCAGAAAACAACGGTCGATTTTTCAAAATAGCCATCATATTCTCGCTTTTTATGTAAATTTCACCTTAATTTTACCGCAAAATAGCAGTAAAGTCAATGCAAAACCATGAAATTCAAAAATTACCTTGACAAATTACGGAAAATCGTATATAATGATACCTGTGCTACATGCAAACGTAAAAGAATGAAATCTATTCGGAGGAATATATTATGTTTGAAAAACTGAAGAACCTGTTCGTGGAAGAGCTGCAGATCGATGCTGACGAGATCACCATGGACGCAGAGCTGATCAAGGATCTGGGCATCAACTCTATCGAGCTTGCTGACCTGGTTATGCTTTGCGAGGAAAAGTTTGACATTGAGATCGACGACGAGGATATCCACAAGTTCGTAACTGTTGGTGACGTTGTCAACTACCTGGAAAACCGTTGATTTTTTACAACGATAAAGAACACACCGAGCGTTCGGTGTGTTCTTTTTTTGCATGAAAATTCCGCGCGGCGCATACATAGTAATAAGTAGTTTGTCCGCGGAGGTATATATGAAAAAAAGACAGCTTCTCTTTCCTTTGGTGTTTTTACTTGGTACTGTGCTGATCGGGGCTTTGACCGTAGGGCTTTTTCTGCTCTCGGGTGGCAAGGCAGAGCCCATCCCCGAGCCACCCACCGTGCCGGAGGAGCAGGAGATTCAAACGGAGCCGCCCCAGGAGCCCGTGGGCGTGGTCATCATTGACGCAGGGCATGGCGGAGAGGATGGCGGCGCCGTGGGCGTGACCGGACTTGTGGAAAAGGATCTCAATCTGGATCTTGCCAAGCGTCTTGCGGCCTTGCTTGAGCAGCAGGGCTTTGAGGTGATCATGACCCGTACCGAGGACGTGCTGCTTTATGACCGAAATACCAACTATGAGGGGCGAAAAAAGGTGCTTGACCTGGCGGCGCGGCAGGCGATCGGAGATGCAAATCCCGATGCAATTTTTGTCAGCATTCATGCCAATACCTTCTCGCAGCCGCAATACCACGGGCTGCAGATCTGGTATGGCGCAGGAAATCCCGACGGTGCGACGCTTGCTGAGCAGATCCGACGTGCGGTGGTGGACTCGCTGCAGCCCGATAATCACCGACAGAGCAAGCAGGCGGGCAGCAACATCTATCTTTTGTATCATCTGAATAATCCCGCTGTGCTGGTGGAATGCGGCTTTTTGTCCAATCCCACCGAGTGCAGGGCCTTGGGGGATGCTGAGTACCGCGATCAGCTGGCACTTGCACTCTGTCAGGGCATTATGGCATATTATGAAAATGATGCCTGTGAAGGGAGGACTCAATGATGCGAATATACGTAGCGGGCGGCGACGCCCGCATGGACTATGCTGCGAAAACTCTGCAAAATGCGGGATACGAGGTCACAAGAGAGGAACAGATGTGTGAGGCGCTGGTGCTGTCGGTCAGGTGCAGCGACGCGGATCGAAGGCACGTGCAAGAAGCGCACCAAAGAGGTGCTTGCGTGATCGGCGGGATGCTGCCCGTGCATGGAGAGCGGTGCTTTGACTACATGAAAGACGAGGCGTTTTTATTCGAGAACGCCCGCATTACGGCCGAGGGCGCGATCATGCTGCTGGGTGCAGGGCTTGCGGGCACGCTGTACGGCGCTGACGTTGCCATTGTCGGCATGGGGAGAATTGCCGAGTGCATGTGCCGAATGCTTTGCGCGCTTGGCGTGCGCACCACGGTATATGCGCGCCGCCCCGAGGTGCTTGTGCGCGCACACGCGATGGGCGCTGCGACGGTTTGCTTATCAGGTGCGATGCCGCACGAGATTGCAAGCCATGACGCGGTGTGCAATACCGTGCCGCACGTGCTGCTGAATGATGCGCTTTTATCAGAGTTTGGGCAAGATACGATGCTTTTGGAGCTTGCGTCCGCACCGGGCGGCTTTGATATGGCGGCTGTCGAGCGGTACGGCTTGCACTACGTAAACGGGCAGGGCATTCCGGGTAAATACGCGCCGCGGGCTGCAGGCGAGCTGATTGCGGACTACACCATCAAGGTACTGAAAGGGGAGATAGGGCATGAGTGAGATCAGACAAACCATTGGATTTGCCATGTGCGGATCGTACTGCACGCACGCACAGGCGCTTGCGCAGCTGGATACGCTTTTGCAAAAGGGATACGACGTTGTGCCCATTATGAGCGAGCGCGTTTGGGAGACAGATACGCGCTTTGGTACGGCGCACGCCCTTCGACAGGGCATTGAGGTCAAATGCGGCAAGGAAATTATTCACACGATCAAGGATGCCGAGCCGTTGGGGCCCGCGCGGCCGATGTCTGCGCTGGTCATCTGCCCATGCACGGGCAACACGCTTGCCAAGCTTGCCGCGGGTGTGACCGATTCCTCGGTTTGCATGGCAGCCAAGGCGCATCTGCGCTCGGATCGCCCCTTGCTGATTGCGCTTGCATCCAACGACGCCATGTCGGCAAATCTGCAGAATATTGCCACGCTGCTCAACCGCAAAAACGTATTTTTCGTGCCCGTGCGACAGGATGACCCCACCAGCAAGCCGCATTCCTTGGTGGCCGAATTTTCGCTTGTTCCGAGCGCTTTGGAGCAAGCGCTTGCAGGCAAACAGATGCGCAAGCTGTTTTTATAATATCCGGGCGTGGTCATAATATGTCGAACGGTTGTTATGGGAATATTTACAAATTGGTCTTGCTTTGCCAACAAAAATGCGGTATTATAAAAGAAATATGTAAAAAAGGGGGGATGCGCTGTGTTCGGATATATTCAGATCCTCGAGCCCGAGCTCAAAATCCGCGAATATGCCTGCTATCGCGGCGCGTATTGCGGTCTTTGCCGTCAGATGGGCAAGTGCACGGGGCAATGCTCGCGCATGACGCTGCGTTACGACGCGGCAGCCATGGTGCTTTTGCGTATGGCGGCGCGCGGTACACAGCCCGAATTCTTAAAGAAACGCTGCTTTTTACATCCGCTGACCAAGGCCGACGTGCTGATCCCTTGCGAGGAGACCGAGACTGTCTCCTGCATCATGGCGGCGCTTGCTTACCATAAATGCAAGGACAATATTGCGGACGAGCGGGGATGGGCGCGCCTGTGCGCGCGTCTTGCGCTGCCGTATTTTGCCTATATGCGTCGCCGCGCCAAGCGGCGCATGCCCGAGATCGACCGCATTGCCGAGGATGGTATGCAAGCATTTGCCCGCGCCGAGAAAGAAGCGAACGGCTCTGCGGATATTCCCGCCAATGCGTTCGGGGCTATGATGGGAGACCTTTTGTCCTACAACACACAAGGGCAGACGCACGCGATCCTCTGCGAGCTTGGCAGCAGCATGGGCAGATGGGTGTTCTTGCTGGACGCCGCCGAGGATTATGAAAAGGACGTGCAAAAGGGCAGATACAACGCGCTTTACGCCCTGTACGGTGAGCGCGAGATGACCGAAGAGATGAGAAAAACGCTGGATACCTTGCTCTCGGTCGAGCTTGAAGATGCGCTGGCCGCTGTGGATCTGATCGATTGGAACGGACGCGCCGACTTAGAGGGCGCGATATATAATATTGTGTGTATGGGAATGCCTGCGCAGGCAAGAGCGGTGCTGTTCCCGCAGAAAAATTGTCAAAAAAGCAAAGGAGAGCGCGGAGCATGAGTGATCCGTATAAGATTCTCGGCGTCAGTCCGGACGCAGATGAGGACGAGATAAAAAAAGCCTACCGCGCGCTGGCGCGAAAATATCATCCCGACAGATATGCGGGCAAGCCCGAGCTGCAGGCAAGCGCGGAACAAAAAATGAAGGAGATCAACGCCGCCTATGAGGAGGTACAGGCCATTCGCAGCGGCAAGAAGCAAAGTGGCGGTCAATCGTACGGCTACGGCGGATTCCACGCGCAGGGCAGCCCCACGGGCGACGCGCTTTATACCGATATCCGTCACCTGATCAACAACGGTGCCATCGAGCGCGCATACACGCTTTTGGAGTCCGTGCCCGAGCAAAAGAGGGGCGGGGAGTGGCACTTCCTGATCGGCTGCGTGTACGTGCGAATGGGGCGTCGCGTGGACGCGTGCCGAGAGTTTGACATCGCCTGCGGCATGGAGCCGCACAACGCCGAGTATCGTGCGGCAAGAGAGCGCTTTGACCAAAGCGCCAACGCTTTTGGCAGGCAGACCACAAGCGTCAATACCGGCTGCAATTGCTGCCATATCTGCACCGCCTTAGCTTGCGCCAATATGTGCTGCAGCTGCTTTAGACGAGGGCTGTGATGAAAAAGCACGGGAACAGAACGGTATCGTCCATTCAAAAAACCAAGCAGCTGACCGCAAGCGCCTTGCTTTGTGCGCTTGGCGCGGTGCTGCTTTGCGCGGGGCGATTGTTTGATGGCACTTTAGACCTTTCCATGGCTGCGCTTGCGTCGCTGATCACGGTGTGGGCAGCAGAGGAGCTGGGTGGATATTATCCTTGGCTGATCTGGCTTGTGACCTCGGTGCTTGCGCTGTTGCTCATGCCGTACAATACGGCCGCTTGGGAGTATCTGCTCCTTGCAGGCATGTATCCCATGCTGCGCGTCTATTTGGAAAAAGTGCCTGTGCTTGCACGTGTGGTCATCAAGCAGGTGTTGTTTAATGCGGTAATCGCGCTTGGCGTATTGGTGCTCTGGCAACTGCTGTTTCCTGCGGCGCAAAGCTATCCCGCAGCTCTTGGGCTGTTCTTGGGCGGAGAAGGGGCGCATTGGGGATTCTCGGTGGCTGTGGGAATCACGGCAAACCTGGCGTTTGTGCTGTACGATTTCGTGATCGGCAGATTTATCAAGGCGTACCGCATCCGCTTGCGCGACAAATTCAAGTTTTTGCAAATGAGATAAAAGGATGGGCGAGGATTGTCGAAACGATCCTCGCCCATAGCATTATTTGAAAAATTTATTCAACTAAAGCAAATTTTTCTTGCATTCGTGCGTTACATATGATATACTGAAGGTAACATAATATTGAAAGAAGGCGATTGCTTTGAAGCAAAACAAATTCACAAGCACCGTCAAGCAGTATGCGCACAGGTATTTCATCAAGGCAATGGGTGCTATGGCACTCGGACTCTTTGCATCTCTTTTGATCGGTACCATTTTTGACACGGTTGCAACCTATGCAAATCTGCCGTTTCTGTCAACGGTTGCGGCATACGCCAAGAGTGCAACCGGCATGGCCATCGGCGTTGCCATCGCAAACGCGCTGGGCGCGCATCCGCTTGTCATGTTCTCGGCTGCTGCCGTGGGAGCTATGGCCAACGCCATGGGCGCGGTCATCTTGGACGGAAAGATTCTTTCCTGGGCGGCCACACAAGGGATCGGGCAGGGCGTGTTCTATTCCGCAGGTCCTGCGGGCGCTTTCTTTGCCGTGATTTTTGCTTGTGAGATCGGCATGCTGGTCTCCAAAAAGACCAAGGTGGACGTGCTTGTCACGCCCGTGGTCACGATCCTTTGCGGCTTTGCGGCATCCTGGCTGCTGTGTCCCTTGGTTTCTTACGTGATGTATTATCTTGGCGTGTTTATCGCCACCGCCACCACGCTGCAGCCTCTGCTGATGGGCATTGTGATCTCTGTGGTGGTCGGCATCATTCTGACGTTGCCTATCTCGTCCGCAGCCATTTGCGCTATGATCTTCTCGCAGGCGGCGATTGACGCTGCAGCCCTGCAGGGAACCGATGAGGGGCTTTTGCTTGCGGGCGGCGCGGCGGCGGTTGGCTGCTGCGCGCAGATGGTCGGCTTTGCGGTCTCCAGCTTCCGTGAAAACAAGTGGGGCGGTATCGTCTCGCAGGGACTTGGTACCTCCATGCTGCAAATGGGCAATATCATAAGACGCCCGCAGATCTGGATCCCTCCCACGCTGGCGTCCGCTATCATAGGTCCTATCTCGACCATGGTATTCAAGCTCAAATGCGCAGGCGTTGCCGCGGGTATGGGCACTTGCGGCCTGGTCGGCCCGATCGGCGTGATCAACGCAACAGAGAAAGGCCCTATGCTTTGGATCGGCCTTGTGCTGTGTTGCTTCGTTCTCCCTGCAGCTTTGTCGCTGCTTTTCTCGGAAATCATGCGCAAAATCGGCTGGATCAAAGAGGGAGATATGCTACTGGAGAACTAAGTATATACATAACGTGAACATTCTGTAAATCTGCATTCATAATTAACGAAAGTACTTGACGGTCACACGACTGTATGGTATAATAAACTCACTGGCGAAAGAAGTCAAATAAATATTAAAGGAGGACATACAAATGCCTAATCCCATTGTCATTATTATTATCGCAGTGATTGCCGTCGTGGCTCTGATCGCGCTGTTCTTCGGA
>CAZCRV010000112.1:0-7022 GCA_964501175.1 uncultured Clostridium sp. | reverse complement strand
TATTCCTTTACCACCAAGCTGGTCAAGACCGACCTTTCGGGGAACCTGATTGGCAGCGTGGAGGGCTTGATCGGCCACCTTGGCTGCATTGATCTGCGCGAAGCTGACGGTCGCGTGTACGGTTCCTTAGAATACAAGAACGACGCGATCGGCAAGGGAATTTTGCGCCATCTGGACATGGCGGACAAGCAGATCCAAAACGCCTTTTATTGTGCGATTTTTGACGTGGATCGAATCGACCGCGCAGGGATGGATGCCGAGCGCGATGGCATCGTGCGCGCGGTGTATCTCCCCGAGGTTGTGGCGGATTTTGAAGCGAGCGTGGAGGTAGACGGCCGAGTGCTGCCGCATAAGTATGCCTGCAGCGGCATTGACGGAACGGCCTGGGGGCCCGATTTCGGTACGCGAGACGGCAAGCAATATCTGAATATTTGCTACGGTGTGTACGGAGACGTTGGCCGCACGGACAACGATTACCAGGTCATTTTGCAATTTGACGCCGAAAATTGGTGGGATACGGTGGCACAGCCGTTGCGCCAGGACGATATGCACCAGAGCGGTGCGTATAGCGTAGGGAAACACTTTTTATATACCGGAAACACCAACTGGGGCGTGCAGAATTTGGAATACGACGCGTACAGCGGCAACTGGCTGGCAGCGGTCTATCCCGGCAAAAAGCCGCAGTTTGAAAATTACAGCATGTTTGTCATTGACGGCGTGCGCGCGCCCAAAATCTCGGAGCACGACGCCTACGGTGAGCAGATTTCGCTCCTGAACCTTTGCGGGCAGAGTCATTTCCCACATGGATCGACGGGCATGTACGCGCTTGGCGACGGCAGATATTATTTTTCCCGGGCCGGCAGAGATCCCGAGCGCGGGCAATACACCAATGTGACGTTGTGGCGCGCGACGCAGGATGTGGATGATCCATTTGAAAGGATAGAAGAATGAGTATACAGGTTTGTTACAAGCATAAGGACGGATTTGCACCGTTTTTCTCCGCGGTGGAGGGCAAGCGCGTGGCCATTTTATATGACGTCAATACCGCACCCTACGCCGACCCGATCCGCGAGCAGCTCAAGGCTGCGGGGTGTCTTGTCGCCAACGTGCCGTACATGGACACCGAGCTTTTACCCACCGAGGACAAGTGCGCCAGGGCACAGGCAGCGGCCAATTCTGTAGACTATGTGTTGGCCGTGGGCAGCGGAACGCTCAACGATATGGCCAAATCGGTTGCAACGCGCGCGGGCATTCCGAGCGGCGTGTTGGCAACGGCTGCCAGCATGGACGGCTATTGCTCGGCGGGCGCTGCGCTCATGCGCGGCGGCTTTAAGGTGACCGATGCGGTAAATCCTCCCGCGCACGTGCTGATCGACCCCGAGATCATCATCACCGCGCCGCGCATCATGACGGCGGCGGGCTTTGGCGATATCGTGGGCAAATTTACCTGCCTTGCCGACTGGCAGCTCTCGCAGATCATCAACGGCGAGCAAGTGCACACGGAAGCCTTTGACATGATGGTGGACGCCCGAAACGCTTGCCTGCAAGCCTACGACGGGCTTGTGCAAAACACCCCCGAGGCGGTCGAGAAGCTGATGGATGCGCTGATTGCAGCAGGCCTTTCCATGGCACTTTGCGGCAATTCGCGTCCCGCAAGCGGCAGCGAGCATCACCAATCGCATTATCTGGAAATGGATTTTGCGCGCCGTGGCCAGGCCATTCCCATGCATGGCGTCAAGGTCGGGCTGGGCACTATGATCTCGCTGGAGCTATATCACTATTTTTCCATGGCCAAGGTGCCTTGCAGAGAGTATCAAAAGGTCTGGGCGCTGGCGGACACCTTGCCTTCTCCCGATTCCATAAGGGAGATGCTGGCAGGACTTGGGTGCCCCGTGCGCTTCCGCGATATTGGTGTGAGTCGCGCGCTGATGCGTCGTATGCTGACCGAGGCTTATACGGTGCGTGACCGTTATACGATTCTGACCTTGTGTGCCGAGCGTGGCCTGATGGCCTGCCTTGCAGACCCTTTGATAGAAAAATACTATTGATTTTTGGTGGATTTCATGAAGGATTTCAAAAGAAAAGTCGCCCCTGTTATACTGCTTGCATTGCTTGCGTTGTCGGGCGGCTGTATGGATGCATATTCTTATCTGTATTGTGAGGGCGTATTCGCCTATGCGCAAACGGGCAATATTCTGCTGTTCTGTATCAATTTGGTCAGCGGAGATTTTCTCAAGGCACTATCCTATCTTTGGCCTATCCTTGCCTTTATGGGTGGTACTGCAACCGCATTTTTGCTGGAGCGCTTGCATAAGGGCTGGAAGCCTTTTATGCATAAGTGGCGCACGCTGATCTTGGAGATTCTGATTCTTGTGGCTGTGGCGTTTGTCGCGGATTATAATCATCTGATCGCCACAGCCATGATCTCGTTTGTGTGCGGTATGCAGCTGGAAAGCTTCCCGTCGTTTTTGAGCATTCGTGTGGCCACCACCATGTGCATTGGTAATTTGCGCAGCGCGGTGCATCACAGCATGGAGTGCGCGATGGGCAACGCGAAAGGGAACGGCGTGCAGACTCTGCTTCTTTGGAGTGCCTTGGCCGCGTTTGTCGTGGGGGCAGCCATGGGCAATTTCTTCGTGTCGCTGATCGGCGCATACGCGGTGCTTGCAAGCTGCGTGCTGCTTTGCGTCGGTATCATCTTTGCGTTTTTGGTTTATGAGAGAGATTAACAAAACAGGGCTGCCCGCGTGGGCAGCCCTGTTTTACTTTTACTTAATCAAGTGTCTCTTGATCTTTTTGGAAGTGGTCTTTTCAAACTCGGTGGAGCGGAACTCGATGATGCGGATCTGCTTGTAAGCAACCAGCTTCTTGTTGAGCTCCTTGATCTGATCCGAAATGGTGGCCTGGATGTGTTCCTGGGTTGCGTCCTTGTCAAACTTGTCAAAGTTGGGATAGATCACAGCGGTCAGCTTAACGCCGTCGTCGCTCTGTCTGCCAATAACAACGCACTCGGCAATGGTGTCCATATTCTCTAAGTATTCTTCCATTTCCTCAGGGAATACGTTCTTACCGTTCTCCAGAACGATAACAGACTTCTTTCTTCCGGTGATGAAGATGTACTTGTCCTCGTCCATGTAACCAAGGTCACCGGTGCGGAACCAGCCGTCTCTGGTGAATACCTTCTTGGTCTCTTCCTCGTTCTTGTAGTAGCCCAGCATGACGTTGTCGCCCTTGACCTGGATTTCACCGATGGTGCGACCCTGATCGTCAATGTGGTCGGGCTCGATACGAACGCGGCAGCACTCAACAGCAGGGCCTACGGAGCCGAGCTTGGGGGCAAAGTAGGGGTTGACGGCAACCAAGGGAGAGCACTCGGTAATGCCGTAGCCCTCACAGATCTGAATACCGAAAGCGTCAAAGTCTGCCACAACAGAGGTGTTGAGCGGTGCGCCGCCCGAAATGATCTTGACAAGTCTGCCGCCGAATGCGCCGGTGACGTCCTTGAACAGACCCGTACCGATGTCGATACCCATCTTTCTTGCGGCGCCGGATACCTTGATCGCGCCCTTGAGTACCTTATCCTTGCCCTTCTTGCGAGCGGTTTCCCAAATTCTCTTGTCCATGGTGTTGACGAACAGGGGAACGAGAGGCAGACCCGTGGGCTTGAACTGCTCAAAGTTACGCATCACGTGCTTGAGTGAGTCGTTGATGCAAACCTCCATACCGTAGATCAGAGCTGCGATGTCAATGCAAAGCTCGTAGGTGTGGTGAATGGGAAGTACGGATACGATGGTATCCTCCTTGCAGAAGTCAACGGAGGAGCAAGCAGCGTTTGCAGCTGCGATCACGTTGTTCTCGCAAAGCATAACGCACTTGGAGGATCCGGTGGTACCCGAGGTGAACAGCATGACAGCCATGCGGTGCAGGTCCTTGGGGGTCTTGAGTGCGTAATGATCGTCGTGAATGTGCTGCTGGCCAAGGGCTACGATGTCGTCAAATTCCTTGACCTTGGCATTGTCGCGATAGGAAAGCTTTTCGGTGTGGACGGGAATGAAGTGCTGAACGGTGGGGTGAGTTTCTACGGTCTCCTTGAACTTTTCGTTCATGCAAGCGGTGTACACCACAGCGTCAGCCTCTGCAAAGGACATAAAGCCCTCCAGCTCGGAAACTGCAACCTCCTTATCCATGGGGATAGCCACGCCGCCTGCTGCAATGGTTGCAAGGTAGGTAGCGATCCATTCGGGGCAGGATTCACCAATGATGGCAACTCTCTTGCCGGCAAGGCCGATCGCGTCAAAGCCTGCAGCAAGCTCTGTGATCAGATCGGAGAATTCGCGATAGGACATGGAAAGCAGCTGCTTGCCTCTGTAGTAGCGGAACGCAATCTTTGCGCCGTGGGATTTGAATATGTGCGTCAGATCGCGAACGTCCTTGGCGGGGGTATAAATTCGGGGTGTTTTTTTACGTACGAGCATAATGATACATCCTTTCTTCGGCAGATCTCTCCGCCCATATATATTCGTGTTACATTTGAAACATTTCCATATATAGTCAATTATACACAATATTGGAGCATTTGTCAAGAGATATTTTTATCTTGACAGTGTGACGGTGGTGTGATATAATCAAGGAAATACTTGAAATTTGAGGCAAATGATATGTCAAAGATCAAATGGCGCGGCGGCGCGCTGCTCGCACCCGCTCCCCCTGCGCTTGTGACCTGCGGAGATATGGAGCATTCCAATGCGTTGGCGGTCGCCTGGACGGGCATTATCAATACGGTACCGCCCAAAACCTATATTTCGGTGCGCCCCGGCAGATATTCCTATGATATGATCAAGGAGAGCGGGGAATTCGTCATCAACCTGACAAGCACGGATATGATCAGGGCGCTGGACGGCTGCGGCATGCTGACCGGCGCAAAGGTGGATAAATTCAAGAAGTTTGGCCTGGAAAAGCAACAGGCAAGTGAGGTGAAGTGCCCCTTGGTGGCCCAGAGTCCGCTCTCGCTTGAGTGTCGCGTGACCGATATTATCGAGCTTGGCTCGCATCATATGTTCTTGGCCGACGTGGTGGCCGTGGATGTGGAGGAGGATTTGATCGATCAGCACGGCAAGCTGCGCCTTGACAAGGCAAACCTTGCGGCCTTTGCGCACGGCGAATATTTCGCGCTGGGCAAAAAGATCGGAGAATTCGGCTTCTCGGTCAGAAAAAAGAAAAAAACGCCCCCAAAGGGGAAGAAGTGATGATTTTGCATGCAGACCGATATGAACGAAAAGCAGATGTTGCCAATCAGAAAACGGCTCAGATTAGAGCATTATGATTACAGTTCCGCGGGCGCATATTTTGTTACGATATGCATCGAGGAAAGGAAACGGATTTTGTCCGAGGGCGCCGTCCCCTGCGAATGAAATGTTGCCGCGTATCGTGTCCACATTCAAAAGATTTTGCAACAAAGAGATTGGCGGTAATATTTTCCAACGCTCGTATGATGAACGCGTCATCCGTGACCGTGCTGATTATGAAGCCAAATGTAAGTACATCTACGAGAATCCAATGCGTTGGTATTATGAAAAAATTTTGCAGAAAAATAAGGAAAACCGACAGATGAATGAAATCTGTCGGTTTTTCGTTTGAAAATATTGTTATTCCTCATCGTCGGGGTCGAGATCCTTGCCGGATCTGACCTTGTAGATCAGCTTGAGAATGGTAAATACCGCGCTGCCGATCACCCACGTCAGCCAGGAGACGTGCCAATCGCCCGTGGTAAAGCTCCAGACAAAGTAGATGACGGTGACGATCAGCCAGTATACCTCGGAGAACATGGCCTCTGCGGTCTTGGCCTTTTTGGTCTTGCTTTTGCCGATCCTGCGGTCACCCGACAAAAGATTCTCGTATGCGTCGTACTGAATGCCGCCGATCACAAAGCAGAACACGCCCGCGCCGCAAAGAAGCAGCAGCACGCCGGTCATGATGACGCTCAGCAGCTCCATCTCCAGTACGCTTGTCACGATCAGAGGGGCTGCGCAGAAGATGCAGAGCACCACGCCGGTTACGATCAGAGCGGTGTACTTGGATGCAAATGCAGCCTGCTTTTCACGCACCATGCCGTCCACGCCGTAGGAAAGCTCAAAGCCCTTTTTCTGGTCGATGAATTCCCAGGGCTTGCCCGCAAGACCCGTGGCAATAAACGTGCCCACAGCCACGGCAATGATGCCAAGCAAAACGCTGACGCCAATCGCGGAAGCGACCACCTCGGTCATCATGCCCGCGTCGGAAAGGCCGCCGAGGACGATCAGACAGATAGGGGAGAGGATGCAGAGCAGCACGCCATAGGCGATCTTGGCAGCGGCACTTCGCTTGAATGCAAGATAAGCGTTGGCCTGCTCCATGGACACTGAGCGCAGGGGGGAATCCTCGGCGGTCGAGCCTGTGTATTCCTCCGTTTCCAATTCATCCTTGAGCAGAAAGTCCGTAGTCACACCGAAAATCTCGCTCATGCGCAAAATCTTATCAAGGTCAGGCACCGACTGTGCGCTTTCCCATTTGGAAATGGCCTGGCGGGAAACGCCAACCTTTTCGGCAAGCTCCTCCTGCGACCAACCGTTCTTTTTTCTCAGGGAAATGATCTTGTCAGCTAAAATCATAATCACACCTCACTTGTGTTTTTGTGCCTTCATTATACCGTTTTTGGGGGTTGCAATCTACCAATTCGGCCTTGCAATTTGTCAACTCTGGGTTGCAAGTGGCAAAAAGGGGCGGTTGCACGTACAACAGCCCCTATAAAACTTATCTGAGCTGTACGAATCCCAGCTTCTTTTCCACCTTGGAGAGCGTGCGGCGTGCGATGTAGGAGGCCTCCTCGGCACCCTTCTTCATCTGTGCTTCAAGGCCTGCCTTGTCGCTCATGTACTGTGCAAATCTCTGCTGCACGGGGGCAAGCGCGTCTGCGCAGGTCTCGCCGACTGCCAGCTTGAAGTCACCGTATCCCTTGCCGGCAAATTCGGTCTCGATCTCTTCCA
>CAZCRV010000111.1:0-7053 GCA_964501175.1 uncultured Clostridium sp. | reverse complement strand
GAGCGAAAGCTGCGCACCGAGCAGCTGCTCATGACAGCGCCTATTTCGATTACAAGCATGGTCATGGGTAAGTTCTTGGCAGCGCTGACGCTGTTCGGCTCTTCCCTGCTGGTCTCCTGCATCAATTTCATTCCGATCTATGCATTCGCATCCATCGAGCGTGGCAGCGAATCCTATAACACCACGCACATCGGCCCCGTGACCGGTCAGGTCATCGGCTGCCTTGTCGGCATTCTGCTGATCGGTGCGGCGTTCATCGCCATCGGTACGTTTATCTCGGCTCTGACCGAAAACCAGCTGGCCGCAGCCGTCATCACCATCTCGGTCATTCTTGGCATGGTGCTGCTCAGCTTTTTGAACACGCTGATCGACAATTACGTCATCCGTTTCGTCATCGACTGGTTCTCGGTGCTCAGCCGCTTCAATACCTTCAGCTATGGTCTATTTGACTTCTCCGCGCTGCTCTACTATCTCTCCCTGACCTTCGTATTCCTGTTCTTGACTGTCAGAGTGTACGAAAAGCGCCGTTGGGGCTGATAACGGAGGAAAACGCACATGAGAAGATCAGCGACAAGCCGCCGCTTTCGCTATGGCTCTCTGTCCGTGGTACTGACCATCTTTGTCATTGCCGTGGTCGTGATCGTCAACGTCATTTTCCAGACGCTGGCAACACGATACGCATGGTACATTGACATGACCTCGTCGGGCACGTTTACACTCTCGGACGATTGCCGCGATTACGTGGCGGACAATATCATCCCCTTGATCGACGCGGACAACGCCGCGCTGAGCGAGGACCAAAAGATCAGAATCATCTTCTGCGACGACAAGGCCGCCTGGGAAGAGCAGACTGTGCAGAAATATCTGATCAACACCGCAACCGAGCTTGCAGAGGAATTCCCCGATCACATTGAGATCGAGTACATCAACATCTGGAACCACCCCTCTCTGGCAAAGAAATACAACGTATTTGCAGACACCAACGTGGTCATTGCTTACGGTGACCGCCACGTGCTGCGTCCCTTGAGCGATTTCTACGTATTCAACAGCGCGGATACCACCACACCCATCGCCTACAACGGTGAAAAGAGCCTGGCAACCGGTATTTTGCACGTTGCACAAAAAAATACGCCCATTGCATACCTGACCGTCAACCACGGTGAGACCATGACCGACTCCTCCTTCCTCAACCTTTTGGTAGACGCGGGATACACCTACAACTACCTTGATCTGATGAATTTTGACATTCCCGAGGATTGCGAGCTGCTGGTGACCTACAATCCCGTCAAGGACTTTGCAATCAACGACGGTATCTCTGTCAAGGACGAGATCGCAAAGCTGGACGCTTACCTGGAAGAGGGCGGCGCATACATGGTATTCGTCAACTCCGATACCTTTGTTGCAGGTGAATTCGTCAATTTCGAAACATATCTTGAGGGCTGGGGCGTGGACTTCATGCACTCCCCCGTAGCAGGCATTGAGCATTGCTACACGGTCAAGGACACCTCTCAATCGCTCTCGGTAGACGGCTATACCGTGCTTGGCAACTACACCACCAACAGCCGCGGCGCCAACATTGCGCAGGCTGCGGGCTACAGCCCCGTGGTATTCTCCCGCGCAACCTGCATTTCCCCTGCGGAAGGCTTTTCTGCAGCGGGCGACGGCACGTATGTCAGCGGTTCCTGCACGCTTTCCCCCATTCTGACCTCGGGTGAAAACGCAGAGGCCTGGGCAGGCGGTGCTGCCGTGGCAAACGCCAGCGCAGAAAATCCCTTTATTATGATGACGCTCTCCGAGAAGCAAGTATCGGGCGGCACGGGCTATATTCTGACCTGTACCTCCACCACCTTTGCCGATGAGGACGCGCTCAACTCTCCCGTTTACGGAAACGGCAGCGTGCTGCTGGCCTCGATTGAGACCATTGGCAACGACCGTATCCCCACTTCCCTGACATCCAAGCCCTTTGCGGACTCCACCATTGACACCATCACGGTGGCGCAAAAGACTTACATCACGGTGCTTCTTGCAACCGTTCCCGCTCTGATCGCAGCTGTAGCGGGCATGATCATTCTGATAAGGAGGAAGCACGCATGATGCATAAGCTGACCAAAAAGACGGTTTTCTATGCCGTCACCGTTCTGATTATCGTGGGCGTGCTGCTTCTCAACGTCGGTTTCCACGCACTTGCTACCAAGGGCCTTTGGTTTATCGACTTTGCCATTCCCCGCTATCTCTCGCAGGAGGGCACACTCTACACCGTATCCGACTCCTGCATCACCCTGCTTGAAAACAATCTCCCCGGAGCGGTGGACGCCATCAACGACCAGCGCGCCAAGGAAGGCCAGGAGCCCTTGAAGGTGGAGATCATTTTCTGCACCGATCCCGACGTGCTGAACCAGGACGAGTACACCCGCTACATTCACTACACCGCGCTCGGCCTGCAAAAGGAGTTTGCCGACTATATTGACGTGCAGTACATCAATATCATCAAGAACCCCTCCGCCGTTCAGAAATTCAAGGCCACCAGCGCGACCAACATCTACTCCTCCAACATCATCGTTTCGTTCGGTACCGAATACCGCGTCTTTACGGTGGATTCGCTGTTCACCTCCAACGACGCCTCCTCGACCGACTTCTGGGCATACAACGGTGAAAAGAAGCTGACCTCGGGCATCCTGGCGGTCACGCGCGCCGAATCCCCCATTGCTTGTCTGACAATCAACCACGGCGAGCCCGTGCTGCAGCAGACCGAGTTCTTAAAGCTGGTTGAGGCTGCGGGCTTTGAGGTACAGACGCTGGACCTTTACAGCGATCCCATTCCCGAGAATTGCCGTCTGATCATCACCTACGCGCCCGAAACCGATTTCTTTGGCGACCCGGCTGACGACAACGACGAGATCGACAAGCTGGACGCATTCCTTGACAAGGCTTATTCCTTTTTGTACGTTTGCGATCCCGATACTCCCGCACTCCCCAACTTAGACGAATATCTGGAATTCTGGGGCATTACCGTGGCTGCTAAGACCGACAAAGCGGGCATGCGCGAGAATTACGTGATCAAGGACGACGAGGCCAACGTGGACGGCGAAGGATACGCGCTGATTGCCACCTACGAAACGCTTGGCAAGGGCGCATCCTTTACCTCGGATCTGCGTAAGAACGGTTATCCCCCCACGGTCATCTTTGACCGCGCAACCGCCATCAAGCCTGCCGAGAACTACTCGATTACCTACGTTTTGGAGGATGAGACCACCGATACGGAAGCCTACTCCTACTATTCCTATCGCAGCAACGGCATCACCCGTACTATGCACAACATTCTGACCGCTCCCGCAACCGCAAACGGTACGGTGGGTGGTGAGGTATACGAGGCTGCGGGCCAATATCCCTTTGGCCTGATGACGCTGACTGTGGAAAACCGTACCACGCAGGAAACCAACTACTCTGTCGCGCAAGAGCCCTCTTACGTTTGCTGCATTGCATCGACTGAATTTTTGTCCGATACCGTGCTTGCATCCGATGCTTACGGCAACGCCGACGTCGTGCTTGGCACGCTGCGCTCCATGGGCCGCGAGGTCATTCCGGTCAATCTGGAATTCAAGGCGTTTATGGTTTACGATATTGCCGAAACCGTGATCGCCGACAATAACCCCTTGACCATCACGATCGCGCTTGCGGTCATTCCCGCGTTGATTTGCTTCGGCGTTGGTATTTATGTAAACGTCAGGAGAAAATACTTATGATTCGAGATGAGATTTATACCCTTGTGTTCAAGCCAGAAAAGGGAGAGGTCTCTTGCCGCAGCCTGGAGGTAAGCGGCAACATGACCATCCCGACGCTGCCCATTCCGACGCGTCAGGGCTACACCTTTGACGGTTGGTACACCGAGCAGGGCGGCAAGGGACAGAAATTCGTACCCGGTGACGCATACGATTTTGACGGCGACGTCGTGCTGTATGCCAACTGGATCAAGCGCAAGGCGGCAAAGAAAAAATCGCTTTACCGCATGCAGAAAAATGCAGCGCTGACGCTGGCTGTCAGCTTTGCCCTTCTGATCGTGGTGCTGATCGGTGTCAATGCCCTTGTCAGCATTCTGACCTACACCGAGGAGATCAAGATGATCGACGAGGACGGTCAGGTCGAGGTGATCACCACCAAATACTACGTCAAAAAGATTGACGGCGTGTACCACCTGTGCCACTTGGAGGGCTCGTTCCCCAACTTCACCTTTACACCCCTGCGACAGAACAGCGACGGCCTTTTCATCACCGACCACGAGTCGCTGATCGAGGTTGACCCCGAAACGGGTGCTTGCGAGGTTTACGCCGTGGTGGAAACCGAGGGCACCGAGGTTGTGGGTTACTCTGGCCGCGTGCTGCTTTACCGTCAGCTGACCTACGACGCATCCTCCTCGCTTGGCAAGCAGCCCGCCAACCGCATTGATAAGATTGAGGTGCACAACGCACACGGCTCTTACACCTTTATCCGCGAGGAAGGAACCAATACCTTCTATATTGAAGGCTACGAAACCACCAACTATAGCCTTGAATCCTTTGCTTCCCTTGCAAACGCTTGCGGCTACACCCTTTCGATGGAGCGTCTCTCCAAGCCCGACCGCGAGCCGGACGGCACCATTCGCTTTGCCGAATACGGTCTTGCTCCCGAAACTAGAAAGGATGAGGAAGGCAACGATTACGATTACGTGCCCGCACACTTTACCGTGACCGCGGGTGACGGCTCGGCTTACACCGTGCTCATCGGCGACGCGATCGTGTCGGGTGCGGGCTATTACGTACAGCTCGAGGGCAGAAACACGGTTTACATTCTCTCGGCCTCCGGCTTTGAGGATTTCGTGCTGCAGCCCATTGAGGTGCTGGTGACCCCCATGATCACCTACCCCAGCTCCATGAACACCTACTTTGACGTCGAGCACTTTGTCATTCAGAGCGGTATTGATCACGATAAGATCGGCGAGAGCATCATGAGCGAGGTTCTCTTGCGCATGGGACTTACCGAGGAGGATCTGCTGGCCCCCGACAATTACGATGCCGAGCTGCTGACCAAAACCTATGCAGAGGTCTCCGAGCAAATGTACGAGCAGCTTCTGGAGCAATACTCCAAGAAGGTTTGCGACTTCTCTTACCTTGACCTTGAGGAGCGCGAGAACACCATGTATTCCTCCATGTCCTACAAGACAGATTCGGATTACATGCAGGGCTACTTCCCTAACTTCGACAACGTCAACTCCGCGCTCTACAGCCTGTATTCGTTAGTTCCTCTGCGCACAGTCAAGCTTGACCCCGATGTGGACATGATGGACGAATACGGCGTGCTTGAGCCTGCGTACATCATTTCCTACTACTATGACGACACCGACGAGAACGGTGAGACCTTTACCGTTTACAACCGCGTCAGCATCAGCCAAAAGTCCACCGCGGGCATTTACTACGCTTACGGTGAGATCATGACCCGGGATGCGGATGGCGAATACTACTATCTCTACACCCCCATGCTGCTTGAGCTTTACGAGAGTGCAGTTCCCTTCCTTGAGTGGAGCGACGTGGATTGGTACGATCCCTACTTCGTACAGCTCAACGTAGCCTACATTCAGGACGTGATCTACTCCTGGGGTCAGAACAACATTTCGTTCGCCATTGACAACACCGCTACCTCGCAAATGGTCTTCCTGCCCGGCAGAGGCGAGGGCCACAGCGCAACCGTGGACGGTCAGGAGCTGACCTATACGATCAAGAACGTGGACGGAAAATACGTGCTGGTGGACAAGGACGGCAACGTGCTGTCCCCCGTACACTCCTCCGACTACATGGTATCCGCGCAATACGCAGCCAAGGGTACGGTACAGTATCCCAGCCCGCAGTACGCAAGAGATTACATGTTTGTAGAAACCGTGCAGGATTCCGATGCAGGTCGTTACACCTACTACATGTACTTCCGCGCCGAGGCCAAGGATAAATACAAGCTTTGCGCCGACGTCAAGGTGCTCAATGCCTCAGGTGACATCATCAATGCAAGCACCGTGGAAGGCACGGCCGCTTACGAAACCGACTACTTCTACACCAAGACCGGCTACTTATTCATGCTCCCCGAGGGCAGCGCGCTTGGCGCACAGCTGAACGACAGCATGGGCAAGTGGGGCGAAGGCACGGTGTATGTCACGGCCGATGATCAGTACGTACTGATCGACAATAAGACCGGAGCGTTCTTCACCATCGACACGCTGACACCGCCCATCTACTTTACAAGCAAGGACACCTCCTCGATGGTCATCAACAGCGCCGAGCGCGATGGCGTGACCTATTATCCCACGGGCAACACCGAGCTGAGATTCAACGAGGACGAGAATTACTTTGAGATCTACAACGTAGCCAAGAAGACCTGGGCAAAGGCCTCCACCTCCAACTGCACGCTTGGCGTTTGGGGCAACGGCACTTACTACAAGACCGCAGACGGCTCTTACGTGCTGGTGGACGATAAAACCGGCGAGTGGGGTTACCTCTACCTCTCTACCGTGGCTTCGGGTAATATGACCGTCAGCGCAAACGGTAAGGTGCTGGATTACGAGGTCGTGCTGCACACGGCAGCAGGCAAGGAACAGAATTCGCTGGCATCCAACAACTTCCGTAAGATGTACCAGGGGCTTTTGTACGCCTCTGTGGAGGGTGCTACCGATTTGACCGAAGACGAAATGGCAGCGTTCCGTGCCCTGCCCGACAGCGAATGCCAGCTCAAGCTGACCATTACCGCCAAGGACCCCGACGGCACCGAGCGTCACACCATCTACCGCTTCTACCGCTACACCAACCTCAAATCCTACATGACGGTTGAGCTGGTGGATTCCCCTGACGATCCGGGTGATCCGCAGAACGGCCAGGGCACCTTCTTCGTGCTCTCCACCTTTGTGGAAAAGCTGATCTCGGATGCCCAGAGAGTCGTGAACGGTGAGGAAGTCGTTGCGACCAGTAAGAATTAAAAAAATTGGGGCTGAGTCAAAAGCTTTTTAAGAAGCGAATGGCTCAGCCTTTTGCTATGACG
>CAZCRV010000110.1:787-7056 GCA_964501175.1 uncultured Clostridium sp. | reverse complement strand
TTGAAACCGACGTATGGCGCACCGCAGACGGCAAGTTCATCCTCAACCACGACGGCAATCTCAAGAGAATTGCAGGCGAGGATCTGACGGTCGAGCAGGTCAGCTTTGACGTGCTCCGCGCGGCCGTGCTGTACGATAAGGACGGCGTCAAGAGAGGAGACCTTCACCTCGCGAGCGTGGATGAATACATCCGCATCTGCAAAAAGTACGGCAAGATCGCGGTGCTTGAGCTCAAGAGCGTCTTTACCGATGAGGAAATTGCAAGACTTTGCGGCATCATCGAGGATCTTGGCTATCTGGATGGCGTAACGTTTATCTCGTTCCATCTGGACAATCTGATCAAGGTGCGAGCGCTATATCCCGAGCAGTCCTGCCAGTATCTGACCGGTGACGTCAGCGACGACATGATCGCGCGTCTTTCCGAGCTGAAAATGGATCTGGACGTGATCTATACCGCCTTGACCGAGGAGCGCGTTGCCGCATTCCACCAAGCAGGGATCAAGATCAACTGCTGGACGGTGGATAACGTAGCCGACGGTGAGCGTCTGTCCGCATGGGGCGTGGATCAGATCACCACCAATATTTTGGAATAATTCAACCAAGGGCGACCGCACGGTCGCCCTTATTTGATGTCTGTGCCGGTGTTTCAAGCAAAGATTTGATTAAATTGATTAAATTCGTGACTGAATTCACTCTGCAATCCGGCCTTTTACTTGACAATCCTCACAAATTCATGGTATAATAATAAAAGCGACAAATTACAAGGGGAAGAGCATGAAAACCTTACTTTGTATCGACGGTAACAGCATACTCAACCGCGCGTTTTACGGCATTCGTGCGCTGTCCACAAAGGACGGCACGCCCACCAACGCGCTTTACGGGATGATCAATATCTTTTCCAAGCATATAGAAGAATACAAGCCCGATTTTGCGGCGGTGGCCTTTGACCTCAAAGCCCCTACCTTCCGCCATAAAATGTACGACGAGTACAAGGCAGGCCGCCACGCCATGCCCGACGAGCTTGCAGCGCAGATGCCGATCGCCAAACAGATCGTGCCCATTCTCGGCCTGCACGTTTTGCAGTACGAGGGCTACGAGGCCGACGACATTCTGGGCACGCTGGCCTCTATGGCGCGCGCGTACGCTCAGGAATGCCGCGCGCTGATCCTGACGGGTGACCGCGACTCCCTGCAGCTCATCGACGCAAACACGAACATTCTGCTCGCCACCAACCAGGACACGCTGGTCATGGACCGAGAAGCGTTCTTTGCCAAGTACGGCGTGCAGCCCGAGCAATTCGTGGACGTCAAGGCGCTCATGGGTGACAGCTCCGACCATATCCCGGGTGTGCCCGGCATTGGCGAGAAGACTGCGCTCAAGCTGATTTCCGAATACGGCTCGCTGGATGGTGTTTACGAGGCGTTGCCCACCGCCAAGCATACTCCCTCAGTGCGCACCAAGTTAGAGAACGGCAAGGACAGCGCGTATCTCTCGCAAGCCCTTGCACGCATCTGCTGCGAGGTACCCATGAACGAGACCTTGGACGACCTTGTCTATACCGGCCTTGACCGTGCCGCTGCGCGCGACATGTTCACGCGCCTCGAATTCACCGGCTATATCAAGCGCTTTGGGCTTGATAAAGAGGAAGCACCCGAGGCTCTCAATTCAACCGTAGGGTCGAGAATTTCGGCAGAGCCGAAAAGCGAATCGACCGCAGCCGTTGATTCTCCCGCACAACCCACCTCTTTGACCGAGGTTGCAAGCCTTTCCGACCTTTCGGGCGATTGCATCGGCCTTGACTTTGCAGACGGATGTGCTACGCTGACCGACGGAGAGCACGTGCTCAAATACACGGGTGGCCTTGCCGCTCTGCAGGCCTTCCTTGCGGACAAGCAGGTAGCCGCCTACGATTGCAAGAGCCTTTACCGCGCGCTGTCTGCCGCGGGCTGCAACTATAAGGGCTGTGCCTTTGACGTCATGCTTGCCGCATGGGTGGACGACCCGGGGCAGGGCAGCTACGCGCTTGACCGCCTGACCGTGTCGTATCTTGGCGAGATTTATAACGAGCAGGTGCCTGCCGCCGTATACGCTTGGCGCATGGTCGAGCCTTTGACGCAAAAGCTGAAGGAAAGCGGCCAGTACGACCTGCTCATGGGTATCGAAATGCCGCTTGCCGCCGTGCTTGCCGACATGGAGGATTACGGATGCTTGGTCGACTGCGAGGGCATTGCCCGCTACGGCATGCTGCTGGACGCGCATATATCTTCGCTTGAGGAACGCATTCACTTCTCGGCAGGTGGCTCCTTCAATATCAATTCCCCCAAGCAGCTTGGCGAGGTGTTGTTTGAAAAGCTGGGCCTTCCCGCAGGAAAAAAGACCAAAACCGGCTATTCCACCAACGCAGAGGTGCTGGAAAAGCTGAAAAAATACCATCCCATCATTGAGGATATTCTGGAATACCGCCAGATGACCAAGCTAAAATCCACCTACGTGGAAGGTTTTTTGGCCGTGGCGGACGAGAATTCCCGCATTCACACCACCTTCAAGCAGACCGGCACCGCCACGGGCAGACTTTCCTCGGCAGAGCCAAATTTGCAAAATATCCCGATCAAAACCGAGCTTGGCAGGGAGCTGCGCCGATACTTCATCCCCAAAAACGAGGATTACGTGCTGCTGGATGCCGACTATTCGCAGATCGAGCTGCGACTCTTGGCCGTCATTTCGGATGACGAGGCCATGAAGCAGGCTTTTCTGGACGGTGCGGACATTCACACCTCCACCGCCTGCCGCGTGTTCGGCGTTGCCCCCGATGGCGTCAGTGTGGAGCTGCGCAAGCGTGCCAAGGCCATCAACTTTGGCATTGTGTACGGCATGGGCGAGTTCTCGCTTGCCGAGGATCTGCACATCTCGCGTGCCGCCGCAAAGGAATATATCGAGAGCTATATGGCAAGCTACCCGGGCGTTTCGGCCTACCTCTCAAACGTTGTCAAAGAGGCGTACGACGACGGCTACGTGACCACCATGTTCGGCCGCCGCAGAAGCATTCCCGAGCTATCCGCCTCCAACAAGAACGTCAAGGCGTTTGGAGAGAGAGTTGCCATGAACAGCCCCATCCAGGGAACGGCCGCCGATATTATTAAGATCGCCATGATCCGTGTGGACAAGGCGCTTAAGGCCAGCGGCTACGATGCAAAGCTGATCTTGCAGGTGCACGATGAGCTGATCGTGGAATGTCACAAGGACTGCCGCGAGGCTGTGCTTGCAATTTTGAAATCCGAGATGGAAAACGCCGTCTCGCTCTGTGTGCCCATGTCGGCGGACGCCAAGTGGGGCAAGGACTGGTACGAAGCACATTAAATGGAAATCATATGAAAGACGAAAGGAAGACACAATGATACCACAGGCAGTTCTCGACCAATATGGCATGATCATTGCCATCGTTCTCTTCGCCCTTACCTATGTTCTCATGCTGACCTTCAGCAAGATCCGCCCCTATATCGCCCTTGGCTCGGCCGTGCTGTTTATCGCAACAGGCATGCTGCCTCTTGGCGAGATCTGGGGCACCGGCCTTGATATGAGCAGTCTGAACGTTCTGCTCATGATCGCAGGCACCATGGGCCTTGTCGCGCTCTTTATCGAGAGCAAAATGCCCGAGCTGCTGGCCGATCTGGTCATGTCCTGCTGTCCCAACGTCATGGTGGCCGCAGTGGCACTTTCGCTGTTCGCGGGCATTATCTCGGCATTCGTGGACAACGTTGCCACCGTACTGATGATCGCACCCGTCGCGCTTGAGATCTGCAAAAAGCTCAAGACCAACCCCGTACCCTTTATCATTGCTATCGCGGTTTCCTCCAATCTGCAGGGAGCTGCAACGCTGGTTGGCGACACCACCGCCATCATGCTTGGCTCAGCCCTTGACATGAGCTTCCTTGACTTCTTCTGGTACAACGGCCGTCCCGGTATGTTCTTCGTGGTTGAGCTTGGCGCCGTTCTGTCCGCGCTGATCCTTGCTTTCCTGTTCCGCAAGGAGAGAAAAAAGAAGGTGGAAAAGATCACCGAATTTACCAAGGTCACCGATTTCGTGCCCAGCATCCTGCTGGTTGCCATGCTGCTTTTGCTGATCACCGCGTCCTTTATTCCCAATATGCCCGACATCACCAACGGTGCGATCTGCTGCGTGCTGCTCGTCATTGGCCTGATCTACACCGTGATCCGCAAAAAGAGCTTCAAGGCAGCCCTTGAACCCATCAAGGCGATCGACTACGAAACCATCCTGCTTTTGCTTGGTCTGTTCCTTGTCATCGGTGGTATTTCCGCGCAGGGCGTGATCGATTGGCTGGCAAGCTTGCTTGTCAAGGCAGGCGGCGGCAACCTGTTCTTGATGTACACCGTTATCGTATGGGCATCGGTACTGATCTCCGCATTCATCGACAATATCCCGTACGTAGCCACCATGATCCCCGTCATCGGCTCGATCTCGGTCGCACTTTCCGCAACCATGAGTGTGGACGCAGGGCTGATTGCCGTACCGCTCTACTTCGGCCTTTTATCCGGTGCAACGCTGGGCGGCAACTGCACTCCCATCGGTGCATCCGCCAACATCACGGGTATCGGCATTCTGCGTAAGGAAGGATATACGGTCAAGAACGGCGACTTCTTCAAGATCGGTATCCCGTTCACGCTGGCTGCCATCGTTCCCGCGTACATCATCATCTGGCTGTTCTTCGGTGTGTAAAATCACAAAAACAAAAGCCCTTGCATCCGCAAGGGCTTTTTCTTTGTCTTGTTTATTTCTCCATCCCGCAGCATACGGGAGCAGATGCGGAGGCCTTTCCGCCGTAGCTGGAGCAAGCGCCCAGCGAAGACTCGATGCGCAAAAGTCGGTTATACTTGGCGGTACGCTCAGCGCGGCAGGGCGCACCCGATTTGATAAAAGGTGCATTGGTGGCGACGGCGAGGTCTGAAATGGTGGTGTCCTCGGTCTCGCCCGAGCGGTGCGAGATGATATAGGACATGCCCGCGCCTGCTGCTGTGTGAATGACCTGCAGCGTATCTGTCAGCGTGCCGATCTGATTGGGCTTGATCAGGATAGCGCCCGCGCTCTTTTGGGTAATGCCTTGCAAAAGGCGGGATTGATTGGTGACAAACAAATCGTCGCCCACGGTCATACAATCGCTGCCAAGCGTGCGCGAAAGCGCCGCCCAACCCGCAAAATCGCGCTGATCGAGGCCGTCCTCAAGGGAAAGCAGGGGATACTTGGCAGCAAGCGCCGACCAGTAAGAGATCAGCTCATCGCGGCTGCGGTATTTGCTTCTCTTGGGCATCACGTAAGCGTCCTCGCTCTCTCGATACCACTCGGAGGCCGCCGCGTCTAACGAAATCTTGACGGTTTCGGTGTCGTATCCGCACTTTTCAATGGCGTGGCAGATATATTCCAGCGCCTGCTCGTCCGAGGCAAGGTCGGGTGCATAGCCGCCCTCGTCGCCCACGCCGCTGCCAAGCCCCTCGTGCGAAAGGATCTCGCCGAGTCGATGGTAGATCTCGCAACCAATGCGAAGGCCCTCGGAATAAGAGTCCGCGCCCACGGGCACGATCATAAACTCCTGAATTTCCACGTTGTTGTGCGCGTGCGCGCCGCCGTTGAGCACGTTCATCATGGGAACGGGCAGCCTATGCGCGTCAATGCCGCCCAGCCAGCGATATAGGGGAATGCGATACCAGCTTGCGGCTGCGCGGGCACTTGCCAAAGAGACCGCAAGCGTAGCGTTTGCACCGAGATTTGAAAAATTATCTGTGCCGTCCAGCTCGCGCAGCTGCTTGTCCACGTCGGATTGGTCGGACGCGTACGTGCCCGCAAGCGCAGGGGAAATGATCTTGCAAATGTTGCCCACGGCCTGCGTCACGCCCTTGCCGCCATAGCGTTTTGGGTCCTTGTCGCGCAGCTCGTGTGCTTCGTAAATGCCGGTCGACGCGCCGCTGGGCACGCTTGCCACGCCCACCGTGCCGTCCGCCAGCACCACGGTCGCCTCTACGGTCGGATTACCGCGCGAATCCAAAATCTCGCGTGCCCCGCAGCGAATGATCTGAGGTTTGGTCATCATCTGTTTGTACCTCCGTTGTGTAATTTCATATGGTAGTATTGGCTTGTTTTGACAGATTCATACCCGGGAAAGTAAGATAGAATACAAGGATGCAAACAGGTCTGTCTGTAGGGTGCGACGTCCTCGACGCACCGAGTAAGCACAAATAATCTCGGTCTCCTGGACGGT
>CAZCRV010000110.1:0-777 GCA_964501175.1 uncultured Clostridium sp. | reverse complement strand
CCCTCGCCGTAGGGACGATTGAAGCATGCGTACCATCATCCCGAGTGTCCGTAGGGGCGACCTGCGGTCGCCCGAAAAATGTGTACTGACCGTTTGCGGGCGATTCGTGAATCGCCCCTACGAAAGGACGGTGCGTCGAGGACGTCGCACCCTACAGACGGACAATCTGCACCGATGTGTGTTTTTGATTTTTGTTTCAGACAAATATTCAAGAGAAAGGAAGACGGGGCTGCCACGCATGGCAGCCCCATTTGCTTTTACTCGTAAAGCGGATATTTCTTGCAGATCTCTGCGACCATGGCGCGGACCTCGTCGGCCTTGGTGTCAAACTCAAGCGCAGTCATGCGCATGCACTTGGCCAGCGTGACCATGTCGACTTCGCCAAGGCCTCTGGTGGTGGCAGCGGGCGTGCCGACACGGATACCTGAGGTGACAAAGGGCTTCTCGGGGTCGTTGGGGATCGCGTTTTTGTTGACCGTGATGTGCACCTCGTCAAGTCTGTGCTCCATCTCCTTGCCCGTGATGTGCATGGGGCGCAGGTCAACCAGCATCAAATGGTTGTCGGTACCGCCCGTGACAAGGTCAAAGCCCTCGTCCAGCAGCGCCTTGGCCATTGCCTTTGCGTTGAGCACCACGTGATGCTGATATTCCTTGAATGCGGGCGTCAGCGCCTCGCCAAAGCAAACGGCCTTTGCCGCAATGATATGCATCAGGGGGCCGCCCTGGGTGCCGGGGAAGATGGCCTTGTTGACCGCCTTTGCAATATTTTCGTCGTTG
>CAZCRV010000109.1:0-7085 GCA_964501175.1 uncultured Clostridium sp. | reverse complement strand
GCGTTGCCGAACTGCTTGGTGTAGATCACGCCGTGGTAGGATTCGTCGGGGGTGTTCATTTCGGGGTACTTGTCCGAGCCCTCCCAGTCAAATTTGCCGCTGTCTACAATGACACCGCCCACAACGGTTGCATGGCCGTCCATATACTTGGTGGTGGAGTGTACCACGATGTCCGCACCGTGCTCAAAGGGACGGCACAGGATGGGGGTGGCAAAGGTGTTGTCCACGATCAACGGAATACCGTGCTTGTGGGAGAGATTTGCGTATCTTTCAATGTCAAACACTACAAGAGCGGGGTTTGCAACCGTCTCGCCAAAGAACAGACGGGTGTTCTCGTCGATCTTGGCTTCAATTTCCTCGTCGGTCATATCGGGCGTGACAAAGCGTACCTCGATGCCAAGACGCTGCAAGGTCACTGCAAAGAGATTGATGGTGCCGCCATAGATCGAGGACATGGAAATAAAGTTCTGACCTGCGGATGTGATATTGAGAATGGAAAGCAGGCTTGCGGACTGACCGGAGGAGACAAGCATAGCACCAACGCCGCCCTCCATATCCGCGATCTTGGCCTCCACGCAGGCAAGCGTGGGGTTGGAGATACGGGAGTACATGTGGCCGTCGGCCTTGAGGTCGAACAGGTCGCCAACGTGGTCCACGTCGGAGTACTTGTAGGTGGTGCTTTGCACGATGGGGAGCACGCGGGGCTCGCCGTTTGCGGGCTCGTAGCCCGACTGTACGCATTTTGTATCGATCTTGTAAGAAGACATGAAAGATTCCTCCTTGGGAATGTATTACTAAAGCATCATTATATCACGCTTTGGCGGCAATTGCAAGGGCTTTTGGGGAGAAAATCATAAATGCAAAAAGCAAAAAGCAAAAAGAAGTGCAAAAAGAAGTGAAGAGTGAAGAGCGCAGAGTGAATGCACAATACAAGCGAAACATACACAAATCTTTTTCTGTCATTTTACCGAAATTGAAGAAAACTCTTGCAATCTTGCTTATCGTGTGTTATAATGATATGCTGTATTATTAGTGCGATAATCAGAAAGGAATTGCTTTATGAGGCGTTTGGAGGATTTCCTTGGTAAGATAGCGGGCCTTATATTCCGCTGCCTTTGCGTTGTGCTTACTTATGTGGGCTTTAGACCCAAGGTGATATACGAGAATCCCGAAAGAAAGAAGATGGGGTTTGGCAAGCCTGTGGTGTTTACCTGCAACCATGTCTCCCACAAGGACGGCTTGATCATTGCCACCATACTTTGGAAATACCGCGTGCACATCCTCTCTGCAAAGGATCAGATGGAAAAAAACAAGCTGTATTATCACGTGCTCAAGAACAACCGTGCCATCCCCGTCAACCGCTTTGGGCTGGATACCGGTTGGATCAAGGAAAGTATTCGCGTGATGAAGGAAGGAAACAGTATGATTATCTTCCCCGAGGGACATACTTCCAAAACAGGGGAAATGAATCCTTATCGTCCCGGCTTCGCTCTGCTTGCAAATATGGCGGGCTGCGAGGTAGTTCCCGCTGTGATCGACGGTAATTACAATTTCTTATTCGGCAAGCGCTTGCGCGTTGTGATCGGTGAGCCGGAGCCTTTGAAGCCTGCAGAAGAGGGTCAGAGAAGCTCGGTGCATCTGCAAGCCGAGGCGGACCGCTTCCACGATATTTCTAAAGGACTGTTGGAGCTGGCAGCGCAGAAAAAATGATTTTTGGAGGTTTTTATGCTTCTTGAACTGTTTTTAACGTTGGGTGCACTTTGTTCTGTGCTGACCGTATTTTTAAATGCAACGCTGGTCACCTCGATCTTTGACATCTGGATTCCCGTTTTGCTGTGGATTGCATATTCGATTGGCTTTTTTGCGCTGTATGCACTGGGCTTTGTTCTGCTTTCGCTGTTTGTGGATAAGTCCAAGCCCCAGGAAAGACCCAACCGTCTTTATATGGCTGTGTTTGTGGAGAGCATTGCGCTTTACTTCCGTCTTGCCAGAATCGAGATCCGCGTCCGCGGCAAGGAAAAGGTGCCTGCAAACGGCAATTTCCTGCTGGTTTCTAACCACCTGTCCGACCACGACTTTATGTCCATGCTGGTCACGCTGCGCGGCAGATGCATTCCGTTCGTTTCCAAGCCCGAGAATTTTGATAAGCCTATCATTGGCAGAATGCTGCACAAAAGCGGCTTTTTGCCCATCAACCGCGAGGAAGCGCGCGAGGCGCTCTTGACCATTCGCGAGGTTGCAAATCGTCTGAAGACCCTGCCCGTTTCCTACGGCGTTTTCCCCGAGGGCACAAGAAACCGCGAGAGCAACAGAGAGCTGTTGCCTTTCCATGAGGGCGTGTTCCTGATGGCGAAGAAGGCAGGCGTGCCCATCGTGATCGTGCGCGTGACCGGTACCGACCAGGTCAAGAAGCGTGCACCCTGGAGAAAGACACGCGTTTACGTGGATTTTGTGGATGTGCTTGACACCGATACGGTCAGAGCAGCAAGATCTCACGAGCTTTCCGAAATGGCAAGAGAGCGCATGGAGGCAGCCGAGGGCTTGCCCGAGATCCCCGAGATCCGTCGCACTTTTAAGTACGGTAATAATTGAATTACTCTGGAGACTACTATGTTAGAATTGCAAAACATCTCTTATTCTGTTACCGACGAGGTAACGGGTAAGACTACCGATATTATCCGCGACGTCAGTCTGACCATTGACGACAGATTCGTCGCCATCACCGGACCCAACGGTTCGGGTAAATCCACGCTGGCTAAGCTCATTGCCGGCATCATCACCCCCACCTCGGGAAGGATTCTGTTCTGCGGACAGGATATTACTGATATGGGCATTTCCGAGCGCGCCAATCTTGGAATCAGCTATGCATTCCAGCAGCCCGTTCGCTTCAAGGGCATTACGGTCAAGGATCTGATCTCAATCGCCGCGGGCAAGGACATCTCGGTCGCCCAGGCCTGCGCATACCTTTCCGAGGTCGGCCTTTGCGCCAAGGAATACGTTAACCGCGAGGTCAACGCATCTCTTTCAGGCGGTGAGCTCAAGAGAATTGAAATTGCTATGATCAACGCAAGAAACACCCCCTTTGCCGTGTTTGACGAGCCCGAGGCAGGCATTGACCTGTGGAGCTTTGGCTCGCTGATTACGGTTTTTGAGCGTATGTATGAAAAAAATAAGGGAAGCATTCTGATCATTACGCACCAGGAGCGTATCCTTGACATTGCGGACACCGTGATCGTGCTTTCCGAGGGTCACGTGAGTGCTATGGGTAGCAAGGAAGAGATACTGCCCGATCTGTTCGGCACACAAAAGCCCTGTAGAGTGATCGTGGGAGGTGAGAGCTGATGGCTAAGAATATGACCGCGATTGAAAAGAATCTGCTCTCCGAGATCATGGATCTGGAAATCGTGCCCGAGGGCGCGTATAACATCAGAGCAAACGGGGAAAGTGCCGCAAGACACACCACCGCTAACATTGATATCGTGACCAAGTCGGACAAGCCCGGCATCGATATCATCATCAAGCCCGGCACCAAGAACGAGCGCGTGGATATTCCCGTACTGCTGACCAAGACGGGACTTAAGGACCTTGTATATAACGACTTTTATATCGGCGAGGACGCCGACGTGCTGATCGTTGCGGGCTGCGGTATTCATAACGCAGGCGACGAGCAGACAGCGCACGACGGGATCCACTGCTTCCACGTAGGCAAGAACGCCAAGCTCAAGTACGTCGAAAAGCATTACGGCGAGGGAGAGGGAACGGGCGAGAGAGTGCTCAATCCCACCACTGAGATCGAGATCGACGAGGGCGGCTATATGGAAATGGAATCGGCTCAGCTGGGCGGCGTGGACTCCACGGTGCGCGTCACGCGCGCGCGTCTTGCCGACCGAGCAACCTTAGTCATCGGCGAGAAGATCATGACGCACGGCAAGCAGACCGCCATCACCGACTTTACGGTGGATCTGGACGGTGAGAACTGCGGTGCGCACGTCGTATCCCGCTCGGTCGCCAAGGACGAGTCTCGTCAGACCTTCCTTTCTTGCATCAACGGAAATAACCTCTGCTCGGGTCACACTGAGTGCGATGCCATTATCATGGGCAGCGCACGCGTGGATGCCATCCCCAAGGTGGCGGCAAACCACGTGCAGGCATCGCTCATCCACGAGGCTGCCATCGGTAAGATCGCGGGCGAGCAGCTGATCAAGCTGATGACGCTTGGCCTTTCCGAAAAGCAGGCTGAGGAGCAGATCATCAACGGCTTCTTGCGCTGATTATGGCACACCCGATCAAGCATTTTATCACCATCACGCGCCACCGCCACAAGGTCATTACGCACGCGTTTCGCGCAAGTATCGGCCTGCAGGGACTTTTGCACGATCTTTCCAAATACAGCCCGACCGAGTTTTTCTCGGGAGCGAAGTATTACCAAGGAAATCGCAGCCCGGGCGAGGCGCAGCGCGAGGACGTGGGATATTCCGAGATGTGGCTGCACCATCAAGGCAGAAACAAGCACCATTACGAGTACTGGTTTGACTATATTCCCGCAGCACGCGCGTACGGGCCTGTCAAGATGCCGGTGCGCTACGTAGCCGAAATGTTTTGCGACAGAATGGCTGCATGCAAGACCTATCAAAAAGAAAAATATACCGACAGAAGCGCGCTGGAGTACTTCATGAGCGGACAGGCGCGGACGCGGATGCATCCCGAAACGGCAGCGTTGCTTGAGGGCTGGCTGCGCGTGCTTGCAGAGAAGGGTGAGCGCGAGGCGTTTGCCACGGTGCGCGAAGCGGTAAAGAAGAAAACGTATTGAACATAAGAAATTTTTGAAACGGAGGCGACCAAGATGAAATTCAAGCTGATCTATGCGGCAATTTTTTTGATTTGCCTGCTTTCTGCCGCCAGCGCAGGATTGCTTTCCGTGCATCGCTGCGAGGGAAAGATCATGTCGGACGAGGATCGCGCCAAAATCGAAGCCTTTGTTGAGCGGCTTACGGTCGAGGACGCCTCCGAATAAAAAACAAATGGGCTGCTTCAAATTGATTTTTTACATAGCCCCTATCACAAGTTATCTCGTGAAGCATAACGAATATCGAACGAAAAGGACTGCTTAAATGAAGCAGCCCTTTCTATTTATATTTAATTTACTTCAACCTCTTACGCAAAGCAAGGAACATTTGCGCGTATTTGTAAGCGCAGAAATCGGGTGCGCCCGTGATCTCCCAAGTGCCTTGTGCAGTGGTCAGTGACAACTTGACCTGCCCGACTGCTCTGAGCGAGGAAACCGAATCCAGCGAAAATCCTACTGTGCGAGGGCCCGCCTCGCCGTCCTTGAAGCTGAGCAAAAGCTGCTCGCGCGTCATGGTCAGCTCGCCGAATAAGGGCTCGTCCGCAGGCGTTTTGTCCACCGAGAAGATCGTGACGCCGTTGTCGGTATAGATCTCTTTTTCAAAGTCGTCCACGTGAATCCCAAGCCAGGATTTCTGATATTCCATCCAGGAATCCACCGTGGTAATGGGTGTTTCGCAGTTGAGAAACACAAAATCACCCGCCTCGGTGTAATTGGCGGTCATACCGCAGCCGCGACAGCTGACGTGGCTACCCGAGGAATACAGCGACGAATGCTGGCGGCAGCGCGGACAAACGTACAGCACTCGCTCCAGTCTTTCGGCGCGGTGCTTGCCCGCGTATGTCAGAGCAAGGGATTTGTCGTTAACGCAAAGGATGCGGGCAATCAGCGCGTGCAGCTGCTCGTCGCTCATCTCGGCATAATCCTCTGGCATCAGCGTTTTTTCGTATCGGCCGATAAAAGGGCCTTTTCTTTTGCCGTCGCTCCAGCGGGGCAGGGCGCCTGCACCGCCATGCATGGTATACAGCAC
The DNA here is from genome assembly GCA_964501175.1 of uncultured Clostridium sp. Lineage (GTDB taxonomy): Bacteria > Bacillota > Clostridia > Oscillospirales > CAG-272 > SVQP01. The sequence goes on along the minus strand of CAZCRV010000109.1, from coordinate 1,209 downwards.
TACCGGCACCTGCAAAGCGCGGATGAGCGGTACGGTATCGCGGCTGATTGCTCCGGGCGCATACCCATAGGGCGCGTTTTTGATGGGGAACAGACAAACGCTGCCGCCCTCGGACAGAACCTGCTTGATCGATTCCACGCAAGCAGCCGACCAAAGCGCAGCGCTTGGCTTTTGCTTGATGGGCGCGGTCAGAAGGTCACCGAGCTTTTCTACAGGGTTGCGGCGTACCGTTCGCGTTTGCACACAGTAAACGGGGTACTCAAAGGCAGTGCGTACCAGCAAAGCGTCGTGCAGCGTCTGCGTGTTGGCAAGAATGACGTGCGCACCCTCTATGCCGTGCTGCACGCTTTTGGTGCGAAAGCCGGTCCACTTGGCAAAGGCCTTGCCGCACAGGCGATACATCCAAAAGGTCAGGCCGTGCCAGGAGCGGACGTAGGTAGTATTTTCGGGTTTGTTACTCATGACTCTGTGCTCCGAAGGTGTCGGGAGTGATCGAATCTGCGGTCGTGGTCATGATCATGCCGGGATAGTCACCGTCTACCAGCATCTCGACAAGAAAATTCAGGTCGCTGTCGGCTGTAAAGCAGAGGTAGACCAGATCATAGCCGTATTGCGAGGTGTCCGACGAGGTATAGGTGGTGGTCACGGTCAGAAGGCCGCCATCCTCAGCAAAATTCACCGTAAAGGACGCCGCATCGTATGCGGTTGCGGAGCGGTAGAGCAGCAGGTGATGCGTGGCGGTACCGTCGGCATTTTCCACCGTGTTGCGCAGCGCATAGTGGCCAATGCCGTTGCGCTCATCGGTCGAGCAAAGCGCCAGCCAGTCTGCCACCGCCTTGTTTTCGGACGCTGCGGATTTGGAAATGCCGGTCACCCAGCTGCTACCGTATTGCGTGCCGACCTGGGCATTGGTCTGCCCGGGCTCGGGCGGTGTATCGTTTTGATTGCAGGCGCAAAGCAGGCACAAAGCGCAAAGCAGCGCGGATATGAGCGCCAAAGGTCTGATATATCTCATCGAGGAATCTCCCATATACGTTTTTTACCATTATACCACAGCCCGCACCGTCTGTCACGCCTTTTTTGAAAATTTTATATTTTTATGCATCCTACCGTATGCGACCATATCCGCCAAGGCCTGCGCGGTATAATAATATCGGAGGGTGCGCCAGTACGGTGCAAGTAATACAGCAAGGTGAAAGTCCTTGTCCG
>CAZCRV010000108.1:0-7225 GCA_964501175.1 uncultured Clostridium sp. | reverse complement strand
ATCCGCTCTGCAAAACTTCGACTCGGCTGCTACGCAGCCTCGCTCAGGATGACACTCGGGGGGAGTCCGTGCCCTCTTGACACCCTTTGAAAACAATGCTAAAATAAAAATGCAAATTTTTTCAACTTTTTCAAAAAACACCGAACCTTTTGGCAAAAATTGCGACTATATAAGTAGAAGAACCAAACGAAAGCAATGGAGGTGCTATAGATGAAAGAGAAAAATTACGTCAAATCATACAGAGAGCTGTGCAAATCCTCCATTCTGTTATCCTTGCTCGTGGTCGCCTTGCATCTGATGGCTGCTTTGGTGCTGCATTACGTATGGGGCAGCGGCGCGGTCGGAAAGATGATCTCCTGCCTGATCTTTTTGCACCTCTCTTATATCAAACTCATTCTGTTCTACTCGGAAAACTACAAGCATTTAGTCAAAGCCCAAATCATTGAGAAATCCAAAAAGCTGTTTTGGGGCGGTATGATCCCTTTTTGGTCAGTGAAGTGATCAACGTAGCCGTTCTCATTGCGATATTGGTGTAATCAGCAATAGGGATTTCGAGGAGATCAGAGAGTATTTTGAGGAGAATCATAGAAAATTCCCTTTACACTCCTGTCAAAATATGGTATACTGAAGTATCAAACACGCGGAGGTAACATATGCCTTACACCGTATCAAACAAGCTTTGTGCACTTGACGTCTCACGGACGCAAATGCACGGAATCATAGACGATAAGCTACGCCTTGTATGCGAACAGACGCTCAAAAGAATTGATATGAACGCCCTTGCGGACTACTTCCGCTATCGCACCGACGCTTTTGCCACGGGTGAATTCTGGGGCAAGCTGATGCGCGCTGCCTGCATGACCTACGAATACACGCAAGATCAAGAGCTGCTGGCCATCATCAAGACCGCGGTGGACGATCTGCTCTCTTTGCAGGACGCTGACGGAGATCTGAGCACCACCAAAAAAGAGACGCAGCCCAAGGGGGCGTGCGGTAGTGACCTTTGGGAGCGCAAGTACGCACTGATAGGTCTTTTGGAATATTACCGCGTCTTTGGTGATGAGCGTGCTTTGAAGGCATGCCGCCGTATGGTGGTCTACACCAACAATCAAGTGGGTGCCGCACCCAAAACACCAATCACCGAGACAGGCTGGGCGTTCTGCGGCATTGAATCCTCTTCTATTCTCGACCCGCTCATGCAGCTCTACGCCATCTGCGGTGAAACCTCTGCCATGGAGCTGGCGCAGCACATTGTGGACACAGGCTGCTGCGCGCGCGAGCATATGTTCGACGCCATTCGCGCGGGCAAAGAACCGTGGGAAATCGGCAATAACGGAGAGTCCAAAGAATCGATTGCCAAGGCTTACGAGATGATGTCCTGCTTTGAGGGCTTACTCGGTTACTATACCTGCACGGGCGACAAGGTTGCTTTTGACACGACTATCACATTTTGGAACAAGGTTTATGAGCAGGAGATCACGCTGCTCGGCTCGGGCGGTGCGGACGCGCCGCGTAATCTTGGCCCCGGCACGGGTGAGCAATGGAATCTGACCAAGTTCAACCAAACCAACCCCGATATTGACTTGATGATGGAGACCTGCGTGACAGTATACTGGATGCGCCTTTGCTACCGCTTGCTTTGCTTGACCGGCGAAGTCAAATACGCAGACGCGCTGGAGGTCAGCCTGTACAACGCCATCATAGGTGCGCTGCGCCCCGACGGGCAATTCTTTGAATACTTCCCCAAGTTCAACGGCCGTCGCAATCCGCGCGTCAATTTTTCCTTTAATATAGAAGGCTTTGACCTTTCCTGCTGCACCGCAAACGGCCCGACGGGCCTGGGTATGGCGCCTTATCTGTACGCCATGAAGACCGCAAGCGGCTGCGTGCTCAACCTTTACGAAAACGGCAGATTTTGCGTGCCGCACGCAGGCGGATCCGTCACCTTTGAGGTGATCTCGCGCTATCCCCTGCTGGGCTCTGCGACGGTCAAGGTGACCGCATGCGATGTGGATGCCCCCATGACGCTTGGGCTGCGCGTGCCCGGCTTTGCACAAGACTTTTTTGCCATCTGCAACGGTACGTTAATTCCCGGCACCCCCGGCACGTATCTGCCACTCGCACGCACCTGGAAAGAGGGCGACGAGGTCACGGTGGCCTTTGATATTCCGCTTGTCTGCCATCCTGCACCCAAGGGTGACAACCGCGCAGGTGACGATTTCTGCGCGTTTACTTACGGCTCGATCCTGCTTGCACGCGACAATCGCTACGATCCCGAGCCGCTTGCAGCTATCAAGAGCACAAGCGTGACAAATTGGCGCGTCAGCCCCTCGGACTGTGGCGGATTTTTGCGCGCCGAGGTGCAGACCGAGCAAGAGCTTTTAACTTTGATCGACTACTCATCCGCAGGCAACGAATGGGGCGAGCATTCCGCCTTTGCATCCTGGATTCCCACCAAGCAACAAAAATAAAGGAGATTTGAATGAAAAGCCTCTCACTCTTTTTAATTACCCTACTCGCCGCTTCCCTGTTATGCTCCGCGCTTTCGCTGCCTGCAGCGGCAACGCAGGAGACTGAGCAGGTCAATGCATACACGCAGGGCTTGATCGACAAGGGATTTCCCGAATCGTATGCACAAGCCCTGACCGAGCTGCATTATCTGCACCCTACATGGGAATTCGAGCCGCTGCTCGTCACCGAGATGAAGGAGCAATACACCTGGGAATACGTACTCGTGCAAGAGACCGATAATCCCAAGCGCAATCTGATCGGCAAGGACAGCAAGCTCTCAGCATACAGGCACGAGACCAATACCGATCTTTATGACTCGGGCTGGTACCAGGCCTCTTACGAAGCGGTCTCCTACTTCATGGACCCCGAAAATTTCCTGAATGAAAAGGATATCTTCATGTTCCAAAATCTCATGTACTCCGATGCGATCGGTTCAGAGGTTGTAGAGGGTGCGCTGGCGGGCACGTTTATGGCAAACGCCGTCCTTTACGATGACATGACCTACGCTGCTTATCTTGTCGAGGTGGGAAAAGCGCTCAACGTCGACCCTTTGCATCTTGCCGCAAGACTTCGCCAGGAGCAGGGCGTTGGCGGAAACAGTCCCTTGATCAAGGGTGCGTGCGGCGACAAGCTTTGGTACTACTACGAAAATCAGATACAAACCGAGGACGGCAAGCAGATCTTGGCCCCCGCCTCGGGGCACACGCAGGACTCTCTGACTGCTTACAACGGCCTTTACAACTACTTCAACATCGGTGCTGCGGGTACGGGGTATTTTACCATTTACCTGGGTGCTATGAAGGAAGCGCAAACCGGTACGCCCGAGATGGCCGCAGAGTGGGGTGGCAGCGGTGCGTGGGATACGCCTGCCAAAGCAATTTGGGGCGGTGCTTATAAGCTGACAAGCAAGTACGTTGGCGATTACCAGAACACCGTATATCTGCAGAAATTCAACGTTGACCCGCGTTCCTCGCGCAATTTTTGGGGGCAGTACATGCAAAACGTGGGTGCAGCCGTCAGCGAGGCGCGCACCGTGTTCAATTCCCTTTACGCCATGGATTGCTTGGAGCTGCCGCATCATTTCCTCATTCCCGTTTACGAGGGTAAACCCGAACAAAATCCCGATCCCGCAAACGGCACCTGCGACACCTATGCCGCGGCCGACTCCATGATCAATTTTGAAATTTCGCTGTTCTCCCCCGTCTCTACGGATGCGCTGATGGACGAACTTCTGTATGTAAAGCCCCTGCAGATGGTAGAGGGCGAGCCGATCAAGATCAAGGCGCACGCGCATGCATCGCGCGCGTTTGATGCATTTTTTGCGTCTGTCAACGGTGCACCTGCCGTGCAGTTGGATGCAGAGCACGACTCCGCGGCCAATCCTTCGCTCATCGGAAAAGACGCACCGGGCCAATATCCCAATACGCTGAGCTTTGATTGCTCTGCGCTCGCGCCCGGTGATTACGTGATCACCATCTACGGTCGCGTGGCCAATCCCGACAAGGCCTGCCCGCACTATCTGCTGGCTGTGGTCAGAATGCACGTGGTAGCTGCCCCCGAAACCACCGAAAAGGCAACGACCGAGGCACAAGTGCCGCAGCCCGAGCAAACGACGAGTGAGCCCGAGCAGAAAACAAGCGAGCCCGAAGTCACGACCCCTGCTGCAACGCAGCCCGCACCGCAAGTGCCGCAACAAGCACCCGCGCAAAGTGGTTGTAAGTCAACTGCCTGCGCATTCTTCCCCGCGCTGTTGCTGCTTGGTGCGTATATCTTCCAAAAGAAACGATAAAAAAGTTACCGCAGGCAAGGAGGAGCAAGCCCCTCCCCTACCGCCCAATACATTGGTTGGACGAATTTGCTTAGGCTTTAATCACTAAACCCTAAAAAACGTAGGGGAGGGGCTTGCTCCTCCTTGCCTGCAACAACTATTCATAAATAAACGATCAAGGACTGCATCCATGTGATACAGTCCTTGTTTTGTTTGAAATTCTCTGCTAATTCATCAGCCCCATCGGGCTGTTTTTTAGTATTCAATCAATCTCACAGGGCCGAGCAGGCCGGACGGAGGAATGGGCAGGCAATGCGAGAACCTATCTCTTGCTTTGCCGACCAACGTGTTTGCAACCTCGACCGTCACAGTGTTCTCTCCTGCGACAAGCAGCTCTCCGATCGGAACAGCATAGGGTGCTGTAATACGGATGCCTGCGTACTTGCCATTGACGTACACCTTGGCGGTGTGTCCGACGCGGCCGAGATCCAGCACGGTGTTCTCTGCCACATCGTCCTTATGCAAGGTAAAGGTATAGCGTGCAATGCCCGAGAAGGCGGGCTTTTCCGCAGCCGAGGTCAGGCTGACCAGGCGATCGGTGGTTTTATAGTCGTAGAATGCACCAAGATCGTCCGAATCTGCCAGCTCAATTTTGTATTCGGGCGTCAGTACGAATTGATTCGTGGGCGCTGCGGGCAGCTTTTCTCCCGAAAACTCTCCGCCAAACACCAAAATCTCGGATTGCCCCGGCAAAAGCTCTACTGTGATCTTTCCGTCCTCGGTCTTGTCTGCATACGCAGCGTCCTCGATCATGCGCAATCTTGCAAACGCCCCCTGCACGGGCAGCGTGACGGTCGCGTGCGCGGTCTTGACGCTGTCCTCGTTGAAGAACATAAAGACGTCGCAGCCATCTCTTCTGACGTGATAGTGACGCAGCAAGGGGCAATCGCCCTCTACCTTGACGTCGGCAAGTCCAAGCTTGCAAATGCACTCGGGCAGCTGCTCTTTGGTCACCACCTCACCGCAAACGCCCTCTGTCTTGCCGCCGCAATGCAGCACGGGCACACCCGCCCCGCAAATGCGATTGATGCACTCTCGCAAGCTCTCGGGAATCTCCTTGGCATAAGGCACGACCAGGGCACCGTAATGCTCACCGTTCACAACCAATTTGCCGTCCGCGATCTCTGCCTTTTCTAACATTTCAAGGCAGATGATATCATAGCACAAATGCGCATCCAAAAGCGCCTGTGCGGGTACCTGGGTAAAGGTGTACTCGCCCTTTTGGTTCATCCATTCGCCCTCTGCGTGGTAAAGCACGGCACAGGAGGTCACGTGCTCTCCACCGTAAAGCAGGTGCGCCGCCTTGTTGGTATACTTCATCAGATGCGTAAAGCCGTCAAACTGCGGGTCGTGCCCCTCTGCGCCAAAGTGCGGCGGGCAATCAGGGTCGGGATAATCGGGCGAGAACGCATGCGGGATAAAATGATTGATACCGCGAACCAGCAAAAAGTCGATCAGCCACTTCATCATGGTGCTTCCCTCAGCCCAGCCGTACGCGCCGAATACCTCGCACATGGCTCTGCCCTTCATTTGCGGATACTGGTGCGCCAAGGATGCACCCAGCTGTCCGAGCACGTAGTGGTAAAAACCGGGATCGGTCAAGCCCGTGCCAAGGCTTGCGTTATGGATATGGTGCGCCATACCGGGCAGCACCTGATGCAGCACGATATCAATGCCCGCCATATCCTGACCCTCCAGGGCGCGGAAATAGTGACCCGCACCAACTGCGGGACGCGCGTGACAGTTATAGTCCTCGATGATATGACCGATGTACATCACGCCTCTCTCGCGACACCAGTTTCCGATCATGTAACCGAAGTTGTCGCAATACAGCGCTGTGATGGCGTTCATGTAGGCAAGGCGCGTGGTGGGCGCATGCTCGCTCCAGAACCACAGCTCAGCCATATAAGGCAGCGCGTACTCGCCCATTTCCTTGCTCATCAGCTCGATGACGCGGGGATTGTACGGCAGTGCCATACCCACCGTGCCTACGGGACGCTCGTGCCCGCTGGGGTCAACGGGGTGGCGGGTAGCCATGCTGTTGCCAAACGAGGGCTCGTCCGAGAAAAAGCCCACCAAAGTATTGCCGAAGTATGCCTTATAATGCTCATAATGGGGCTCGTAAACCGCCTCCAGGAGCACGCGGCAGGATTCCTCGGACACCATGTCAATATAGTTACCGCGGTTACCTCTGCGGGTGTTGGTGTAAATGAACACGCGCCAAAGCCCATCGGGCACGTTGAAATATGCGTATCCCTCCTTCAGGGTAGGCGTCAGATCGATATAGCCGCCCGTGGTCTGCTCACCCTCGTCGGTACGCTTGAACGCATATACGCCAAGGATTTCGTCGTCCTCCCAGGTCTTGCTGACCAGGAATGCGGTCTCGGGTGCAGGACCCATCACGTCAATGTGCTCCTCGATGATCTCGCGCTGGCGCAGATGCGGGTACTTGGTCTCGATCAGGCCGTTGGCGTAACCCGTAGGATATCTCTTGTCGTCAAACACCCATACCTTCATGCCGCGCTTTTCGCACTCGGACAGGATGACGTCCATATCCGCCCACCAATCGGGGCCGCAGAAGTCGGGATGCGGGCGGGATTCCACGCAAAGCGCGCGGCAGCCGCTCTTGTAAATACGCTCGATCTGCGCGGGGATACGGTCACGGTGCGTGCCGTGCTGCCAGTAAAAAGGAAGCAGGTAATTCGCCTCGTTCCCTGCCAGCACCTCGGCAAGTCTTGTATCCTTCATCGCCTGCTTACCCCAAGGTTTCGGGCAACTTTTTGCCGCCGAGCAGATGGAAATGCAGATGCTTAACGCTCTGGCAGCCGTCCTCACCGCAGTTGGTGATCACGCGATAGCCGTTCTCCAGACCGCAAGCCTTAGCTA
>CAZCRV010000107.1:0-7317 GCA_964501175.1 uncultured Clostridium sp. | reverse complement strand
TATCACTCGCCGCAGGCGAATAGAGTTGCGTGATACTCCGTTAAGAGTATCACGCATACCATGGCAACCCTGTTTCAAGTTTTATTTCGCTAATTTTGCATGCCCCATCGGGCTCTTCTTTTTTTGCTTAATACCCGTAGCTGAAGTTCAGGCTGCCGATGGGGGCAGCGTCGCCCGTAGAATACAGGTTCAAGGGATCGTTTTCCATATCCTGCACGTTGTCGGTAACCTTGAATTCTAATGCAAAGTTGTGCTCGTCAAGTCCGATGGCGTCAAGCGGGATGCGCAGTATCATGACCTTGTCGTACACGTTGACGTCAGCATCGCCAACCACTTCACCGTTTGCGGCAAGAATCGCACTCTTGTTGCCGTCCACTTCGCGATTGATCACGTACTCATATCCGCAGAACAACTCACCGTCCGCATCCGCGGTCTTAAGCCAAAGGTTCATCCAAGTCGCGTCACCCTCGACGTATGCCGTGATATCCCGGGCGCACGCAATGCGAAAATACAGATACTCGGAGTCGCGCAGGATGCTGACAGTATCGATATCGTTTCTGCCCGTGGTATCCTTGTAAATGAGATCTCCTGCCATACCCTTGAAATTGCGGTCGGCACACTCGCCCGTAAAGTCGCGGTAGGTGGGCGCTGACTCCCATATTGCTGTATCATCCTTGGTGATATCGGGCGTGGTGGCGGGATATTCGTAATGCACGGCGGGTGCGAAATTGTCGTTATGAATATTCATAATGGTCTGGAAGTAGGCGTAGTCCTTCATCCCCGACGAGCGCGAGGGCTCAATATCGCGCGAATATTCGGCGTTGAAGGTATCCACGGTATAATATTCACGATCATTCAGACGAATCTTTTCGGCTACCCACTCGTTCCAGCCTGTCAGGAACACAAATCTCGCGTCGGCCGCCCTCTGCTCGGGCGTCATTTCAAGCACAGTATTCCATTGCGCCTGGAAGTTGAGGTTCTGACGCCAGTTTTCGTGGTCGTTTTCGCCCTCCCACTTGCCCTTGACCTTTTCGGTAGGATACCAGCCGCGGCCGCGGGAATTTCGGGTATCGGTCATGTTGACCGTGACGTGCTGCGCAATCGACAGGCTGATCCAGCCCTCTTGCGAGGTCTGCGGATACTCAAACGAGATCCAGGGTGCGCCGTATTCGTACACGGGGTCGTTGACGGGTGCGGCAATCGGCCATTGCGTCACGCGAAAATCAAAGAACTCGGCAAGCATCCTCTCCTCTTCATTTGAGGACGCGCGAAAACGCGCGATGACGTTGTCAGGGGCTATGATCATGGGCTTTTCTGGGTCGTTGGGTGTAAACCAAAGGCTTTTGTAGGTATCGTTTTCATAGAAGATTCTGTAAACCTGCTTGAACACGCTGACGTCCACGTTCACCTCGTGCTTACCAAGGTAGTAAACCACCTGCGGCACGTCCCAGCCGTCGTTTTGGTATTCCAGCAGCAGGTCAAACAGCACGGCGGTCACGTTTTCGTACAGCACGTTGTTGGAGGTATCCAGCACGATAAAGTCGATCCCAGCCATAGTCAGCATCTCGATCTGCTTGCGAATCACCCAAGGGTCCTCGCTGTTGTAATACCCCCAAACGGGCTCGCCCCAGAAATGCGCAGCGCCCACGGGCGTAATGGGGGTGTTATAGCGTGAAAAGGCCTTGTTGTACGTACCCTCGTAGGTGATCAGGTTGACGTCGTAAATGCCCGAATGGTTGGCATGCTGCCCCAGCGTGAGGAAATAGAACATGCCCACGTAGCGGTCGCTATTGACCTTACCATCCACGGGCGAGATCACGCGGCCGAAATCATCCGTGCCCGCGATATTGAGCACCGAATACTCGGCATCGGTCAGGTTACGCTCGTCCGGCACGCGCTGTACGGTGGGCGCAAGGTTTTCTTCGCTCTCTGCCTCGGTGGTCTCGGAGTCCCCGTTCGTGTCCGATTCCTTTTCGGATGGCTCGGGTGTGTCGGGCGTGCAAGCAGCAAAGGCGGCGATCAGCGTAAGGGCTGCCAGTAAAAATGCCAATAATCTGATGTTCTTCATGACAATCTCCATGCCGCCTTCGGCGGCTCAAATAGTGATGGAAACTTCACCGCGGAGCTTTGCTCCAAAAATGGGCCCGGACCCATTTTGGGTGAAGTTTAAGCGTGAATGGTTGAGTATGAAGGAATACAACGTGAACTTTCACGCTATTCCTCCTTTCTGCCAAGCGCAAGCGCGGCTAAGCAAAGCAATAGCAGGGTCGCGGGCAGAAGCACCGCTCCGCAGCCCTCGTTATCGATCGCTGGCTCGGGAACGTCAACGTCCGAATCTTGCGTGGCCTCGGGCGCAGATGCTTCGGCCTCGGGCTCGGTTGTCTCGGGCTCGATGGTCTCGGGCGCTTCGGTTGCCGGGGCTTCCAGCACGGTAACCTCAAAGGCGGCCGTCATGCCGTCGTACTCCACCGTCACGGTTGCCTTGCCCGGCTTTGAAAAATCATAGCTGACCATGCTCTCCAAGAGCATCATATCAAGGCTCTGACCGCTCGCGTAATTGACGCGCACCACAAGCGAGGTCATGTCGATGCGCTCGTCCACGTAGTACGTATCCTTATATCCGTCCAGCACCTCAAAGCCGTCGGTCTTGATACACACCTCGTCCGCGGTGTTGACTATAAAGGAAATGGGCTCCAGCACCAGCGTGTCATCCACGGGGGTATACTTATCTTTGTTCGTGCCCGCCCAGTTGCCCCAGTCGTCCTGCGTCCAGTTCATCCAGCGAAAACCGGGGAGAATGACGATCTCATACTGCTCCTCTTTAAGCTTGGCAAGATATGCGGGGTCGTCAATATGGAAGATCATGGTGTCGCCGTAGAAATTAAAGCGTGCCACGTTGCCCTTCTTGATTAGGTCGGTCACACTCTCACCGTTGATGGTGACAAGGTCGCCAAGCGTCTTGCCGGGGATGGCGGAGGGGCAAAGATCCACCGCGGAAATGGCCTTTAAGGATTCGGTATCCTTGCGCTCAAACCTGATGCGCAAAGCGCCGTCAATGCCCGCCATGGGGCCTGTTTGCACAGCGGTAATCCCCGCTTTGCCGTTGACCGGAAAGGACACGTCGCGATCCAGCGTCAGAGAGGGAAGCTCGCCCGAAATGCCCGAGGGAGAGCCCGCGCACCAAACAAAGCCCGCCTTGAGAGTGATGGCGGTGAAATCCGAGGGCTTAAGCTTGGAGTGGTCGTCCATGTGGAACACCAGATTAAGACGGATCATGCCGTTTGGCAGATCGTCATAGGTATAGCAGGTGCGCTTGAATGCAAGATCGCCAAGCATCTCCTTGACCTGGCGAATGGTCATATTCTCATAAGCCTTTCCGTCCTTGACAAAGGAGACCAAGATCAGATCGGTATTGTGGTCAATGCGATCGTCCCATGCGTCCTTGGTCAGACCCTTGGTACCGCCCGGAACCAGGAAGCTGACCTGACCGAAGGTCACGCCCTCGGGCTGAAAGGGCTGGCCGAAATAGGGCTCCATAGGAATCGGCTCTGCTGCTCCTGCCACCGTCGGGAGGGCAAGACAGAGCAAAAGCAAGACAAGAAAGATGTTCAGAATTCTGCATTTTGTCATAGGTATCCTCCTGCAGTTGTCGTTACTTCCATTTTACTATAAGATTTCTTACATGTCAAGCAAAAGTTCCGTCCTGCACCTTGCACAGCGCGGGGGAATATGCTATAATGAAGGCAATCCAAAAAAAGAGGAACGCACATGAAACTTTACGCACCCGCTTATTACAAGGATTTTTCCTGCATTGCCGACCGATGCCGCCACTCCTGCTGCATTGGCTGGGAGATCGACGTGGACGAGGATACTCTTCAATATTACCAAACGCTGGACGGCGACTATGCAGAGAAGATACGCGCAAGCATTGACCATGCGGACACGCCGCATTTTACTCTTGCCGCCCGCGATCGCTGCCCACACCTGGACAGGCGCGGCCTTTGCCGCATCATTTCTGCTTACGGTCACCAAGCACTTTGCGAGATCTGCCGCGAGCATCCGCGCTTTTACCACGACACGCCGCACGGCAGGGAGGTAGGGCTTGGCCTTTGCTGCGAACAGGCTTGCCGTATTGTGCTGCAATCGGACGATTATGCACGTATGATCGAAATCGAAGACCTACCCGACGAGCCGGATACCGATGCTTTTGATGCGACCGTGCTGCGCGCGAAAGCATACGCACTGCTGCAAAAGCCGGATATTTCCTATGCGGAAAAGCTGCAGAACATGTACAGCACCTTCCGCGTCACGCCTGCGATCTGCTCCGACGAGCAATGGCGCATAATACTGCTGCATTTTATGGAATATCTGCACCGATCGCACCGAACGCTGTTTACCTGCTATTCCTCCGATCTTGCAACGCCGCCCGAATCCGAGCCGCTGCTGACACGTGCGCTCGCATACTTCATCTTCCGCCATTGCTCGGCTGCTGTAAACGCCAAAATCTTTCGCGCCCACCTGGGGCTGGCCCTGTTCTTTGAGCGGCTGCTTTGCTCCATGATCAAAAACGGCGCAGAGCCTTACGAGGCCGCACGCATTCTCTCCGAGGAGCTGGAATACTCCGAGGATAACACCAACACCATCCAATCCGTATTTTTTGAGGAACTGCCATGACACCCAACTATAAACGCACCAAGCTTGCCTGCTACTCGGCATACTTTACCATGTCGTCCATCTTCATCCTGCCGCCGCTGCTTTTTGCAACACTGCAGGACACTTACAACATTTCCTACACGCTGCTGGGCACGCTGGTGCTGACCAACTTTTGCACGCAGATGCTGGTGGATCTGCTCTTTTCGCTCTTTGCCAAGAAGTTCAACGCCAAAATGCTTGTGCGCGCAACACCTCTGATCACCTCGCTGGGTCTTGTGATCTACGCGCTGGTGCCCACGCTTTTGCCGCAGTTTGCTTACGCCGGATTGCTTGCAGGCACCGTCATCTTCTCGATCGCGGCAGGGCTTTCCGAGGTCATGCTCTCGCCCACCATCGCGGCACTCCCCTCGGACAATCCGCAAAGGGATATGAGCATGCTGCATTCTCTTTACGCCTTTGGTATTTTATTCGTCATCGTAGCAAGTACCGCCTTCTTTGCCCTGTTCGGTGCGCACAACTGGATGTATCTGACGCTGTTCTTTGCCGCGCTTCCCGTCATTGCGGCAGTCATGTTCATGCTCTCCCCTATGCCCGATTTGCAAAAGGGCGCAGAGCAGGAGAGAAGCAAGCGCACGGGAAAGCGCACGCTGGGGCTGGCTCTTTGCGTGGCCTGCATCTTTTTTGGCAGCTGCGCCGAGAACACCATGTCCAACTGGATCTCGGGATACATGGAAAACGCGCTGCACATTGACAAGGCGATCGGCGACCTTGCGGGCATGGCGGCCTTTGCCGTGCTGCTTGGCTTGACGCGAATTTCCTACGCCAAATTCGGCAAAAACATCTTCCGCATGCTGACTGTGGGCATGGTTGGTGCGGCCGTCTGCTACCTGATCGTAGCCTTCTCCTCTCATCCTATCCCCGCGCTGGCGGCTTGCGTGCTGACAGGCATTTTTACCTCGATGCTCTGGCCGGGGGCTTTGATCATGATGGAGGAAAACGTGACCGGCGTGGGCGTTACCGCCTATGCGCTCATGGCCTCGGGCGGTGACCTTGGCGCATCGGTTGCGCCGCAGCTGATGGGCATCGTGACCGACGCGGTCAGCGCAAGCGACCTTGGCCTGCGCCTTGCAGGGCAGCTCTCACTCTCGCCCGAGCAGGTAGGGCTCAAGGCAGGCATGCTGGTCTGCTCGCTCTTCCCCATCCTCGGCATTGCCGTGCTACTCTTTACCATTCACTTTTTCAAAAAATGCAAACGCACGGGCATCGTGCTCTGATATGACTGATCCGCGCCATTGGTGCGGATCTTTTTTTGTTTTTTTGATACTTATATGAAACTTTTGGACAAATTTGGCGTCTATATAGGTGAGGGCCAATATTGACGGCTTTCAACGTTTGTGGTATACTGAATACAACTTACCAAAGGAGCTGCCATGAAATATAAATCCCATCCCGTGCGCGTCATACTGTCCGCTCTGCTTGCAGCCCTGCAGCTATGCTCGCTCCTCTCCCTTTACGTCATATATGAGCTCACCAAAATGAACGCAAGCTCGATCGTGCGCTTACCAAGCGGCGCTTATACGCTGCAGGCCGATCCGCAGCTGTGGTTTCTTCAGATCCTTTCCAACTCATGGATCTGGGGATCTGCTCTGCTTTGCATCGTGCTGTGTGTCGTCATGCTCGTGCTTGTCTGCCGCGGCAAGGGCAAGACATCCGTGCCCGTGGCAACCATGTCCGCCATCTCGGCCGTCGGTCACGTTTTGATGCTCTTTGGCTTTGCCCTTGGCTCGGGCGATCCGCTCCACTCGCTGGAGGTAGTATGCCTCTCCATGCTGCGAGTCTTGCTGCAAAAGCTTTCCCTGCCCATGAGTGGTGTTTGGAGCTCGTACCTCGGCCTTATCATGATTATCGCGCTGTGCGTCGTCTTTGCCGCCGGCGCTGCGCTCTCGCTCGCGCTTTTGCTGCTTGAGCTTACGACCCTGAAAAAAGCCAAGGAGACCGACCATGCGTGAAAAAATCAAGCAGCTACTCAAAAAAGCGGTCTACTTTATCTTAAATCCCCGCCTGCTCCTTTGCTTTGGCATTGCCTGGATGATCACCAACGGCTGGTCGTACGTCATGCTTGCCGTGGGCACGTGGTTGGGCATTCCCTGGATGATCGCGGTAGCCTCTGCCTACCTGACCATTCTGTGGCTGCCCTCGCCCGAAAAGATTCTGACCTGCGCCATTGCCATCCTGCTCTTGCGCTTGATTTTCCCCAAGGACAAGCACACGCTGGGCGTGCTGCAGGACATGCGCCGCGCCGCCATGGCCGCTTTTAAGAACAGAAAAAGTAAGAAAAAGAAAAAAGAGTCCGAGGAAAAGCAAGATTAAGAGGCGGCCAATGAGGGCAAAAAAGAGAGAACCGAGTGGAAGTAAATTTCACAAAGTTCTCTCTTTATTGCTATATCAGTGATATTCCGACTGCGTCGGAGTGATATTATTGCTGTCGCAATAGTGGTATTGAAGCCTTTTGGCTTCAGTGATATTCTATTCGCCACTCAAACTCGCGTAGCGAATATCACTCGGCGTAAGCCGAATATCACTGCGTAGCAATATCACTCGCCACAGGCGAATAGAACTGGTGTGATACTCCGCTTGGAGTATCACACCAAGCGAAGCTTTCTT
>CAZCRV010000106.1:0-7325 GCA_964501175.1 uncultured Clostridium sp. | reverse complement strand
GACTTCTTTATCTACTACTCTTTGCGCTACGGCTTTGGTCCTGCCAAGATCTACCGCCTGGCACAATACGTTTTTGAAGGCAGCTACGACGACAGCGAGATCAAAAAGTGGCTCAAGGTATTTACCCGCCGCTTCTTTACCCAGCAATTCAAACGCTCCTGCGCGCCCGACGGCCCTGCAATCAGCGCCATTACCGCATCCCCCCGCGGCGGCCTTTGCATGCCCTCCGACGCAGCCTTTGCGTTGTGGATGAGTGAGATTGATAGCATTTAATCCTTGCGGAGTATCACAATGAATCTGATTTTATCATCCTGTGATTTTGGAAACCCGAAATCTGCAAAGGTCATATTAGATAATCTACCCAAGCCAATTTCGGAATGTAAGGTATTATTCTTTCCAAACGAAAATGCTACCCCGGAGAAGATAGAAAGCGGCAAATACGAGTTTCGCGTAGCAGCCTTCGGTTTTCAAAAGAAAAACATTTACGTTGCAAACTACTATCACCCGGAATCATTCTTGCACATGGATGTTGATGTGATTTATATCAGTGGAGGCAATACCTTCGGCACCATAAAGCGAATACGCGAATCCGGTTTGGATCAATTGATTTTGAATTGTGTTCACAATGGTGCGACTTATATCGGTGGTAGCGCAGGTGCACACATAGCAACCGCAAATCTTTCTCATATAATGAAATATGATCAAAACACTTTCGGGCTAACCGACTTTTCCGGTCTTGGATTATATAAGGGAATTTTGATTTGTCATTACTCTGATAGCCGAAAGGACGACTTGGAGCACCTTCTTTCGTCAAGCATCTACGAGGTACAGGCGTTATCCAACGAAGACTCTATTGTAATCAAAGAAACTTGAAGTGCATTTTTCAATAGAAAAATTCCCTCTTTTTTTAAAAAACATCTTGCAAAACACGCAAAGATACTGTATAATGTATATTGACTATATATGTTCTTAAAAATTTGTACATATATCAATTCAGGAGGAAACAAAAATGAATCAACGCTATGAATCCGCAAAGCAGATCTATGCTAAGTACGGTGTAGACACCGAGGCTGCGATCGCTAAGCTTTCCGACATTCGCATTTCTATGCACTGCTGGCAGGCAGACGACGTTCTTGGCTTCGAGAACAACGGCCCTCTGACCGGTGGTATTCAGACTACCGGTAACTATCCCGGCAGAGCAACCGGCCCCGATCAGTTGTTTGCTGACCTTGAAAAGGCTCTCTCTCTGATCCCCGGTACTCACAAGATCAACGTTCACGCAAACTACGCAATCTTTGAGGATGGCGAATTTGCCGACAGAGATGCGCTTGAGCCTAAGCATTTCCAGAAGTGGGTCGACTTCGCTAAGAAGCACGGCATGGGCCTGGACTTCAACCCCACTTACTTTTCTCACCCCAAGGCTAACGGTCTGACCCTTTCCTCTCCTGACGAGGAGATCAGAAAGTTCTGGGTAAGACACGGTATCTGCTGCATGAAGATCGCTGAGTACTTCGCAAATGAGACCGGTTATCCCTGCGTTATCAACTTCTGGACCGGCGACGGCTTCAAGGATATTCCCGCTGACCGTATGGGTCCCCGTATGAGATATGCTCAGTCCCTGGACGAGATCCTGGCTTGCGGCTATGACAAGACCAAGGTTTACCCCTGTGTTGAGTCCAAGGTGTTCGGTATCGGCGTTGAGTCCTACACCGTAGGCTCCGGCGAATTCGCTCTGTCCTATGCACTCTCCCGTGGTATCGTTCCGCTGTTCGACAACGGTCACTACCATCCCACCGAGGTTGTTTACGACAAGCTGCCCGCAATGCTCTGCTTCTCTGAGAAGCTGGCTATGCACATCACCAGACCCATCCGTTGGGACTCTGACCACGTTGTAAACTTCGACGACGACACAAGAGAGATGATGATGGAAGTCGTTCGCTGCGATGCTCTTGACAGAGTATTCCTGGCTACCGACTACTTCGATGCTTCTATCAACCGTGTAGCTGCTCTGGTTATCGGTATGAGAAGCGTTCAGAAGGCTCTGCTGTATGCTCTGCTTTCTCCCAATGCTGAGATGAAGGCTCTGCAGGATGCAGGCAACACCACCAAGCTGATGATGCTGCGTGAGGAAGTTAAGACCCTGCCCTTCGGTGACATCTGGACCGAGTTCTGCGAGAGAAATGGAGCTTGCGCTTGCTCTTGCTGGTTCAAGGAGATCGAGCAATACGAGGCTGAGGTTCTCTCCAAGAGATAATCAATACATAGAATTAAGGGCTGTTGCTTGTTTACAACAGCCCTTTTCTCTTGACAAAAGTCGCTTGTTTCGATATAATGGAAGTAACCAAATTTGGAGGTATAACAATGAAACGATTGCTGATTTTCATGCTCGTCCCACTTTTATTGCTCCCATGCTTTTACGCATGCAAGGACACACCTTCAACTCCCACGGAGCAAACCACCCAAGCAGAACAAGCTGTGTCCTCTCCCACACCGGTAAGCTTGGCGCTTGTCAAGGATGGCGCATCCTCTTACGTGATCGTCAGATCTTCCGAGCTAACGGCCGAAACCCCCGCGTTTCAAGCTGCTGTGCTTTTCAGAGACACTGTCGAAAAGCTTACCGGCGTTGCACTGCAGATCATTACGGATACCGAAGAAGATTACGCTGTTTCAGAACACGAAATTATCATCGGAAATGCGCGCGGCACAACGTATTCCGACTATGCTGTTTACGTTTCGGACAGCAAGCTTTGCATCGGTGGAGAACAGCAACTATTGTCCTATATGATTGCTGCATTTTTCAGCACGTGCTTTGACGTTGATATCTATGCACAGGAGGTATCGCAAGTGAAGGATCTTTCTGTTCCTATCGACCTTACCATGAATCAAGCAGGAGAAATCACCTCTCCCACCGTGTCTGAGGATAATTCCGCTTGGGGTGATACCATCGCTTATGCCGATGACGTTGCCAATCTGATCAACTTCCGTTACATTGGAACACGCCGAGAGGTCGCTGAGATTACCAATGGCGACGTTCGCATGGTCTATAACCTTGCGCAAAAGGATAATAAGCAGGTTGCGGGGCTCTATAACACCCAAGGTGTTCCCTATCTGACCAACACCATGGATGCCTTTATTGTTACACAGGATGGCACCAAGCTGTACGCTTCCCAATCGGGCACAAGCGGACGCGGTAATATTTACAGATTTGGTTATTACTATTACGATATCCATATTCTCAACCAAGGCTTCCTATCCTCCGATTATGACATAGATCAAAGCGCAGGCAGCTACGATACGCTTGCCAAAACAAGAAAGATTTCTTCGAACATGATGGAATCCGCTACAATTAAGGATGGCGTGATTACCGCAATCGTTTCGGATACGACTGACCCCTATTTCCACTGGAGCGTGAATTATCAAGCCGACAAGTATAACGCTTTGAAAATCACAATCCGCGCCGAATATGCTACCAAGGCTCATCTGTATTTGACAGCCGGCTCTTACGGCGGCTTTAACGGCGACCAGGTCGTCGGCTTCTCTATCGAGCCAGGCGATGAATACTGCACCGTCATCGTTCCCCTGTCCGATCTTCCCGATTATACCGGTAAGGTCTCTGCCGTACGCATTGACTGCGGCGACAAGGTTGGCGAAAAGATCGAAATCAAGGAAATGACTGCTATAAAGATCAATTCCACAGTGTCCACGTCACTCAAGCTTGACCGCAATCTACACGTTTACGGCGATAAGCTGCATCAGCAGATCAGAGTGGTCGCAGAAGAGGATGTGTCCGGTCTGAAAGCGTTTGGCTCGGTCACGCGTATTGAGCAAAGCCGTGTTGCATCACTGGTTATAGCCGATAAAAACGGCAAACACACAAGCATCGACGGCGTAGATCCTGCAAGCGTTGCTTACGTTGGATTTGATCTGACCGATGCAGGCGTATTCGGTTATATTTTTCCCGCCGAGGAGCAGTATGTCGGTGAGGTAACCGTTACCATGGAGGACGGTTATTACGTCATTACGCAAACTTGCACCCCCGACTCCGACCGTATAGAGCAGTATGACAGCCATTCTATAGGTCACCGTATTTATACAGATGAAAGTCATTCCTTCGACGAGCTCGAAAGACAGGCTTACATTGAAAGAAATCCGCTGACCGACATCAAGATCATCACACAAAGAGACCAAGCAAAATATGTGGGCTACAACAGCCTTGTCGGATGCTACACGTACACGCTGACCGGCTCGGACTTCAACAAAGCTTACTATAAAGAACCGCAAGTGCATTACGTTTTAGATTCTCAAATTGTCGGTGACGGTTACGACAGAGAACTCTATATTTTCGCTCACACAACCAACGGTGGCGCACTTGAATGCGGTGTTGTACTGGACGAAGCAGACCGTTTGCTCCCCATCAACGTAGAGGTCTGTAAGAATTTCAAGGGTGAATATGAAGAGCCCTTGTACGATCCCGAGGACATGCATTACGGCTATTCGATCTTCCCTGTCAAGGTCGGTAATAACGAGACAAAGCAGTTCAAGTCCGTCAATCTGTATCAGAATTGGGGACAATTTCCGCTCAAGCAGTTGTCCTCCATTCAGTTTATTGCGCCCTACTATCATCTTTCCTGCGGAGTAACCGAAACCAACTGCATCGCCCCTTATTACGTTTACGGTAAAGATTACTGGACGCTTCCCGACTTCCGCGCTATGTCCTCGCCTCTGTGGTCCGGACAACCGCAGCACACCAGCGCAGGCAGACTTTACTGGCTGCAATACATCGATGCAGAGGGACAGTTCTACGGCTCCGAGTCTCAAACAGCTGACATCTCCTCGTCCGGCCCTGTTTACGTGGATATTGATATGGGATATCTCTCCGATGACGGCAAGATCCAGATAGACTACAGACAGGTTGAAATGGCGCAGTCGGACGAAACAAGAACCTACTACACGCTCGAGCTTACTGTACTTGAGGATCTGGAAATCGAAGATTTTGTCAACAATTTCTCGTTCTTCTCTATGGACGGACGCGCGATTGTATATAAAAAGCTTGGATATCTGGATGAAAACAATCAGCCGCATACGGTTGATCTGAAGCTGAGTCAGCACACCGATTACTATAAGCTTGGCAAAGAAGGCGCATATTTTGATTACTATATAGACTCCGATCCCTCGCATAAAAACACGGATTCCGTTAACATGGCTGTCATCATCAAGAATTATGAGTTGATACTTGGTGGCAAGCCCTATGCTGGAAATCTGGTGCTTAAGGAACAGTACGACGGTTCGGTCAATATTGCAACTCTGACTGTTGATGCAGGCGACATTACGCTCAGAACGGGTGACACAGTTCGTATTGATCTGATCCTGCTGCCTTGGGGCTCTCCCGAAAGCAAGGATGACTCCAACGTGCTTGGTGTCAGAGAAGATTCCGTTCTCTCCCCGATCACGACCGAAGCAAGCGTAGGCAGCGTCATTGAGGATACTTACCTTCCTACTGTACTTGCAGACCGGAACTTTGCTGAGTTCACAGTAAGCGGCGGTGGATCTGCAGTGTATGCTGTTCGCGTTTACGGATTTGATTCCTACGCCAAGCCTACCATTCAGGTTTATGAAGGCGGTGCTTGGGTAGATTATAACTATCAGCATCACGATTACGACGGTTATATGGCCTTTTGTGATGACGACGGCACTTACTCCTTCGCATTCTCGTTCGAGATGGAGGATGGCCAGCCTCGCTCGTTCCGCATAACTCAATAAAATACTTAAATGGGGCCGAGTCAAATTTGGGCATAATTTCCAATTCACCGGCAACCTGCACAAAATGATGATAAAAGCCAAGGGCAAACAAAGTGTTTTACCCTTGGCTTTTAGTCTTTTTGCACAATCTGTTCATGATTTGTTAATGCTATGAATCAGCCCCTACTTTTATTTCATTAAGCTCGTGATCCATGACCATAAGTAATCAATGACTCCATATTGATCAAGGACGTTCTTAAGTCCAAGCAAGCAAAGAATAATGCCTCCTGCCAGCTGTGCTTTTTTCTCATATTTATCACCAAATACGTTACCGATCTTGACACCGATTGCCGATAGTGTAAAAGTAATCACACCGATCAGCGTAACGCTGAGCAGCACCTCGGATAGTCCCATATCCGGCTGCAGACCGTATCCGACACCAACCACCATTGCATCAATGCTGGTTGCAACTGCCATTGGAAACATTACCTTAGGGCTAATAGAGGCATCCGGGCAGCCCTCGTCTTCTTTTTTGGAGAGCGCCTCCTTGATCATACCGGCACCAATCAGCGCAAGCAGTATAAAGGCGATCCATCCGGTAAACATCTCAAGATATTCACCGAATAATTTATTCAGAATTCCTGCTAACAGAAATCCGAGTGCAGGCATCAAAGCCTGAAAAGCACCAAACCACCCGCCTACAATCGCGGCATTTTTCAAAGTCGCTTTTTGCATGGAAAGACCCTTGCATATCGCGACAGCAAACGCATCCATAGAAAGCGCGA
This sequence comes from uncultured Clostridium sp., assembly GCA_964501175.1. GTDB lineage: Bacteria > Bacillota > Clostridia > Oscillospirales > CAG-272 > SVQP01. Next base: position 801 of record CAZCRV010000106.1, on the reverse strand, counting down.
TTGCCAAAATGATCAGTTCAAATTCCATTCCGATTCTCCATTCGTAAACATACCTGCATATTTTATCACAAACATGGTCATAATCGCCTTTGGTTTACAAATTATTTACATTATAATTAAAAAAATATGCTCACTTTACTTGACTAAAGTGCAAGGCTGTAGTATAATCATACTATCCTTTTATTATGGAGGAATTTATGAACGAAAACGCTTATATGATGACGCCTGCTGAACAGACGGTCAGCAAGTGTGCAAAACTATATACAAGCTACGGTTACCGTAGGTTTTTGATGAATAAATTTGAGGATTATTCCCTGTATGCTGATAACAAGAGCTTTTTGGTTGACGATCGACTCCTAACCTTTACGGACGGTGGTAAGCTTAAGGCTCTCAAGCCTGACATTACGCTTTCAATCGTCAAGAATCTGGCCAAGGATCAGCATCTTCCCCTCAAGGTCTTTTATAACGAAACCGTGTATCGTGTCAAAAAAGGCGACCGTGAATTCAGCGAGCTGCACCAAATGGGCCTTGAACTGATTGGGGACAACAGCCTGTATGCTATCACCGAAGTAGTTTGCTTGGCAAAAGCCACGCTTGATGCAGTCAACGAACAGAATATCCTTGACATTTCCCATATGGGCGTTCTTTCTTCTTTGATTGATCATGCATGCGAATGCGGTGTGAATCGTGACGAACTGACTGCCATGATTCTGCAAAAGAATGCAGATGGTATTGCCACCCTGCTTGCCCAATTAGGTTGCATAAGCCCCTTGGCCGAGCTGGTCGCTTCCTACTCGCCCA
>CAZCRV010000105.1:0-7398 GCA_964501175.1 uncultured Clostridium sp. | reverse complement strand
CGGGCTACAGGGCAATCCCGGGCGAGACCGATCTCGTGACGCTTTTCCCGGAAATCGCAGCCGAGTGGGATTATGAGAAAAACGGCGATCTCGACCCCGGCAACACAGCCCCCGGCACGCACACTAAGATCTGGTGGAAATGCTCGCTTGGCCACTCCTGGCAATCCGCGCCCTACTCCCGCACCAAAAAAGCAAGTGCCGGCTGCCCCTATTGCGCGGGGCGCAAGGTCTGGCCCGGATTTAACGATCTGGCAACCCTGAAGCCCGACCTGGCAGGGGAATGGTACCAGCCGCTCAACGGGGAGCTGACCCCCTCGGACGTCACGCTTGGCTCGAATAAAAAGGTCTGGTGGTGCTGCTCCGAAAATCACGTCTGGGAGGCTTACGTCTACGCGCGGACGAGATTTCGCAGCAGCGGCTGCCCCGTTTGCGCAGGCGTCGTCAAAAGACGCAAGATCAAGTACTACATGGATGATGACATTTTGATCCGCAACTAAAAAATAATAAACGCCCCCGGGGGTGATAAATTAGCGGTAAAAAGAGAGAGTAATGCGAAAATTCGCAAAACTCTCTCTTTTGTTATATGAGTGATATTCCGACTGCGTCGAAGTGATATGATTGCTATCGCAATCGTGATATTGAAGCCTTGCGGCTTCAGTGATATTCTATTCGCCTTTGTTACTTTAAACGCGCGCAGCGCATATCACTGCCGAAGGCAATATCACGCGCGCAGCGCATATCACTCGCCGGGAGGCGAATAGAACCGGGGAGATACTCCGCTTGGAGTATCTCCCCATGGGCTGCGCTTTTTCTATGCTTAAGAAATCAATCCTTCTTTTTCTTTGCTACGGTGCATACGCCGAGAGAGAGCAGGGCAAGGATCGCGCCGCTGCCGATCACGCTGCCGCAGCCGCCCTTTGCCTCGGGCTCGGTCGTGGGTGCTTCGGTTGCGGGTGCATCCGTCGCGGGTGCTTCGGTCGCGGGAGCTTCGGTGGCCTCTTCGGGCACTTGCTCAGAGGGAGCCTCTGTGGTGGTTTCGGGCTCGGTCACCTGTTCGGTGGTCTCTTCACCGGTGTCATCTTCCTGTCTGTAGGAGTTGAGCGCGGCAACCTGCGTATCATATGCAGCCTGCGCTTCTGCGTTCAGGGGCGCTGCGTAGATGTAGTTGTAGGTCATGGTATCGTTGCCCGCACCGCAAACGTACAGTGTGTCGCCTACGATCTGAATACGGGTTACGCGGTCAGCGTCCGGAACTGCAATCGAGCCAATCTTTTCGTAGGTGCTGTCGTTGAGCACGTCAACCGCCGTGCCGTCCTTCAAGCCCACCAGCAGCAAATCACCCTCGTGTGCGACGCAGTAAGCACCGCTGTATTCAATATAGTCAAGGCAGGTAATGCCTGCGGGATCGATCTTGATGATGCCCGTGCCGCCTTCTGCAAGAGAAGCGCACAGCCAGACCGTGCCGTCAGCATCCACGGCCATGTACTGACCCTCATCCAGGTGCTTGCCGCCAAGATCAATGGTGCAATCGGGATCTGCGAAGTCGATCACGCCCTCAATACCCCAGCTCTTGTTGAGCACGGGGTTTGCGGGATCGGTCACGTCGTAGCAGTAAAGCGCGTCGTGCTGGTAGTTGGACATGACGAAGCAGAGGTATTTGTCGCCAACCTTGGCAACCTCAACGCCGTTGACGCCAACCTTGGTGCCGGCCTCGTCACCGGGTTCGAAATCATTTTGGTAAACGGGGATCTCGCTGATCTCAGTCAGCTTGCCGTCCTCACCCTGCTGTGCAATGCCAAGGCTTAAGTAGTTGTAGTTGACTGAATATGCAAAGCCAACGTAAACGTAGCCGCGGTCATCGGCTGCAATGCCCTTTGCCCATGAGAAGGGAGAGCCGGGAAGAGGGTTGATTTCGTTATGAGAGTAGTAAAGATCGGTGATCTTGCCAATCTGCGTGTCAAGTACCAGGCAACCACGAATGCCCGTACCGCCGTTGAGCGTGCCGATATAAGCATAGCGGCCGTCGGCAGACATGGAAAATCCGCGCATGTTGATGTAAGCGGCTACCGCGAAGTCGTCAAGCTCCTCCACGTAATCCTCCCACCACCATGCCTCATAGTTTTCGGCAACGTCGGAGTAGATGAAGTCACCTTCCTGGTAGAAAAGCCCCTGCAGCTTTGCGTCCAGCAGATCCTCTTCGGTGTATTCGGCAGAGATGCCGAGGGTCATGCAGCTAAGACAAAGAGCAGCAAACAGAATAAGTGCAAAAAGTTTTTTCATGACAAATCTCCTTTTCGGATTGTTTGGTGATACAAATATTTTTACTTTGTACCATAAGTCCATCATACTATACGAACGTGCTTTTGTCAAGAGAATCCCTTATATTTCAAGAGAAATCAGCGTTTTAGCCAAATAAAGAGCGAGTGCGTCATGCAATGCGTCTAAAATGAAAATCCTTTTGGATTTGGCTTTTGAGGTTATTTCAACGTCTTGACAAACGCCTCGATCTTCTCCAGCGCCTGCGTGATGTGCTTAACGCTGTATGCATAGGAAATGCGCGCAAAGCCTTCGCCGCAATCGCCAAAGGCGGTGCCGGGCACAATGGCGCATTTTTGCTCGATCAGCAAACGCTGACAGAATTCCTCGCTGGAAAGTCCGAATTTGCCGATATAAGGGTAGATATAAAACGCGCCCTCGGGCTCAAAGCACTCGATACCGATGTCGGCAAGCCCCGCGTAGATATATCTGCGGCGGCGGTTGTATTCCTCGGCCATGTATTCAATGTCCGCGTCACCGTTGCGAAGTGCCTCCTCGGCGGCAAACTGTGCCGTGGTGGGTGCGCACATGATGGCATACTGGTGGATTTTGAGCATCTGCCCCGCAAGCGGTGCGGGGGCACAAAGGTAGCCCAGTCGCCAGCCTGTCATGGCGTAAGCCTTGGAAAAGCCGCTGACAATGATGGTACGCTCCCACATGCCGTCTAAGGTTGCTATGGACACGTGCTTTTTGCCGAAGGTCAGCTCGGCATAGATCTCGTCGGACAGAATTGCGATATTGGTGTCGCGCAGCACCTCGGCAATGGCTTCAAGGTCGTCCTTATCCATGATCGCGCCCGTGGGGTTGTTGGGATAGGGAAGCACCAAAAGCTTGGTCTTTTCGCTGATGGCGGCCTTAAGCTCGGCTGCGGTCAGCTTGAACTTGTTTTCAAAGGTGGTGTTGATGATGACGGGCACGCCGCCTGCCATGCGCACGATCGGCTCGTAGCACACAAATGAGGGCATGGGGATAATGACCTCGTCACCCGGCTCGATCAGCGCACGGATGGCAATGTCAATGGCTTCGCTGCCGCCCACCGTAACCACGATCTCGTCCCCCGGGGCGTAGCAAAGGTCAAATCGTCTTTGCAGATATCTGCTGATCTCGGAGCGCAGGGAAAGGTTGCCTGCGTTGGAGGTATAGTAGGTCTTGCCGCGCTCCAGACTCTCAATGCCCGCCTCGCGGATGTGCCAGGGCGTGACAAAGTCGGGCTGACCTACCGTCAGAGCGGTTACGTCGGTCATCTCTCCGACAAGGTCGAAGAATTTACGTATACCCGACGGCTTGAGCTCGGACACGGTTTTGGATAGTAATTGGTCGTAATTCATATATCGCCAATGCCTCTCTCGTCTACCTGCTCGGCACCGTAGATGACGCCCTTATCCTTGTATTTGCGCAGCACGAAATGGGTTGCGGTGGAAATGACATACTCAATGGGCGCAAGCTTTTGCGCCACAAAGTAAGCAACCTCCTTCATGGTCTTGCCCTCGATGACCAGGCAAAGATCGTAGCCGCCAGACATCAGATACAGGCTCTGCACCTCGGGATAGTTGTAGATCTTTTCGGCCACGCGGTCAAAGCCGCGGTCGCGCTGGGGGGTCATTTTGACCTCGATGAGCGCGGTGACATACTCGCGGTCGGTCTTATCCCAGTCGATTATGGCCTTGTAGCCCAGAATGACGCCGTCAGATTCGTATTTGCGGATCAGTTGCTTGATCTCGCCCTGCTCTTTATCAAACATGACAGCCAGCTGCTCGGGGGTCAGCGTGGCGTTATCTTCCAATGCTTTCAGAATTTTATCCATAAAAACCTCCTTAATGATTGATTTTCTCCAAAATACTGTCAAAGGTCAGGCCGTAGCGCTTTGCAATGTCGCGCGCGTAGGACTTGCCGTCCGGTTTTGCGCGCACGATCTTGAACGAACGTTTGCCCTCTCCTTCAATGCCTGCAACCAGCGTGTCAATGCGAGAGCCGCCCGCGGCAAGGGATTGCTCGTTCAGACGGTCGATCTCTGCAGCAAGCTCGTGCAGGTGCGTCGAGAACAGGCAGCGGCAGCCAACGCGCGCAAGTCCCGCCAGCACCTCGGCTGCAATGTACGACGCCTCGTAAGAGCCGGTCGAGGAAAGGGATTCGTCCAAGAGCACCAGCGTATCCGCGCTGACGTTGTCGAAAATCTCGCCAAGACGCGCGCATTCCTCGCCAAGTCTACCCTTGTCAATGGTGTCGTCCGCGCCGGTGGGGAAGTGGGTGTAGATGGCGTCGCAGGGGCTGATCTGCGCCCGTGTTGCGGGCACGTACATGCCAAGCTGCATCATGACCTGCGCAAGGCCGATTGCACAGGTAATGACCGATTTGCCGCCGCGGTTGGGGCCGGTCAGTACCCAGATCATCACGCCGTCACGGGTGAATTCCACGTCGTTGGGTACGATGGTGTCGTCCTTGGCCAGCTTGAGCGCCACACAGGGGTTATAAAGATCGGTTGCCACAAAAGCGCGCTCGGATATGGGACGGATCTCGGGCACGGACAGCGTGCATCCGCGCTCGGTAAGAGATTTTTGCATAGAGGCCGCCTTGGTCACGAACTCGATCTCGGGCATCAGTCCCAGCAAAAAGTCCGCGTTTTCCAGCACGTAGGACTGCACGATCTTTTTCCAGGAGCGCAAGGAGTCGCTGTAAACGTCGTTGATGGCCGAATTGAATGCCAGCGAGAGAGCCATTTTTTGGTTCTCGGATTGCTTTTTACCAAAGGGAACGAGGTTTGCAATGCAGGTGTACTGGTCGTTTTTGAAGTTCAGGCGCAGGATCTTGTCGATCACGTCGCCCGACTTGAACGCCTCGGGGTTAATGGACAGCACGCCCGCGTGCACAGGTCGCAGCTGCGCGTCTAAGTTGACGCCGATGGTGACCGATTTGATGTCGCGCACGCGCTTGGTCATCTCGGCAAGGCGGGCGTTGAGCTCGCGGTAGTAATCCGAATCGGCAAGCTCGGCGATGCGGTCTGCAAGCGTGGTAAAGGCCGCGCCCTTGATGTAAGGACGCGCCGCGCTCAAGCCCTCCTGTAAAAGCTCAATGCAGGAAATGTAGAGCTCTATCTCGGTCATGCTGGAAAGGTAATCGTGCGTGTCGCCGCTGTCGCTCTCCAGGCGTCGCAGCTCCATGATGTCCGAGAGAATGGGCATCAGATCGGAAAGCGTCTGACCAAGAGAGGGGCAGCGCAGCATGTCCGCAAACATTTCGTTACGGTAGCGCATGACAGCGGGATCAATGGTAAAATATTCCTCCACGCGGCTGTTCTTGAGGTCAAAGGCCTCCAAAAGTCCCAGCTCGTCTAAAGTGTACATATCGATATCTGGGCAGTATTTGCCCGAAAAATGATCCTTTTGAGATTGCTCATTCGGATAGAGCAGCGAGAAAAACGTCAGTTCCATAAAAAAACCTCTTTTTCATTATTCTGTAATGGGAACAAAAAATTGCTTACCGTCCTTGTAGGCCACGATCTTGTCAAAGCCGCACTCAAGCAAAAGCCTTGAACCGTCCGCGATGCAATTGCCCACGTTTTCGGGCGCGTGCGCGTCCGAGCCAATGGTGACCAGCTCTCCGCCGAAGGACTTGTAAAGCTGCAGCACCTCACGGTCGGGCATGGCAAAGCCGTAGCCCTTCCAAAGCGTGGATACGTTGACCTCAAGTGCCACACCGTGCTTGCAAAGCTGCTCAAACAGGCGCATAAATCGGGGATAGTGCGGTGTCAGATCGAGCTGCTTGCCCGCCTCTGCCCAGTAGCGGGCAGGATAGGTTATATGCGCCAGGGTGTGCACCCCGGGGAAGGAGACCGAGCGGATCATTTCGTCAAGCAGCCTGTCGTAGAGCGCGTGATAATGCTGCTCGGACATGCGGTCGGTGCGAAGCAGATAGAAATCGGGGGTTGCGGGGGCGTTGTGCAGCGAGAGAATGACGAAATCGTAATCGTGTGCCTCTCTCATGGCAAGTGCCTGCTCGGGGTATTCCAGGGGCTGCCCCAGCTCAATGCCGCGCAAAAGTGTCAGGCGGTCGGCAAAGGCGTCGCGCGCCTCGGTGATCTCGGCAAAGCTTGCGGCCTGGTCAAAATAGGGGTAGATCCCCTCGACCTGCCCGTTGACCTCGCAATGGTCGGTGAGTGCAAGCACGCCAACGCCTGCGTCCACGGCCGCTTTGGCCATGGCGTGCGCGGTTGCGTGGGGAAAACCGTCAAAGGAGTGGTGCGTGTGTGTATGTAAATCGCAAAGCATATACTTCTCCATATTATATAGATAGTATAATCATATCACAAAACAAGGCGTTTGTATAGAGAAAATCGCAATATTTTCGGAAAAATTCACATTTTGGCGCGCAAAACTTGCAAAAACGCGCGGTGTATGATACAATAAAAGCAAGGAAAGGGGGGAATCGACGTGACAAAGGCAAACAATCTTTGGCAGCTGCTGCAAGCGGTGCATGACCGTACCGCTCTGATGCGCGCGTGCGGTGTGCCCGAAAGCGTTTTGACACTTGGCTCGGATTACGACAGATTCGACGCCTATGCCGCGTGCATGCCGCTGTGCCAAGGGCACGGGATTTTGGCGGCGGATGCGCAGCTGATCCGAGAATTGCTTGGTGTCTCTATGCCGATCTGCCCCGAAAGTGCGGCATCGCTTTGGCATGCGGCAGCATACGCGCTGACAGGGCACGGACGAGCCCCCGGTCTCCCCAAGACCCGAGAGATCGCGTTTGCTGCCCCCGAGCGGCAGGGGATCAATACCCTGCATCTGGGGCACGCATACTACGCAACCCCCACGGTCGAGCTGATGATGAAGCTTCTGAACGCGTCGGTGGAGGCGATTTGCGTGACGGCGCAGATTCAAAGCTTTGTAAGACCTAACCCATATACTGCAAAACGGCTTTGCGAAACCGATAGGGAGACGCTGACGGCCGTTGAGCGCGACCATCTGAGCGCGCAGACCTTGCGCGTGCTGGGCAAGCTTTGTGCCGAGCGCAGCTCGGTATTGTACGTGGAATCGGATTTTGCGCATACCGACGCATGGCGTGCATTGCTTGCGTATCTGCAGC
>CAZCRV010000104.1:0-7412 GCA_964501175.1 uncultured Clostridium sp. | reverse complement strand
TGCCATTTCGCAACCACCGCTTTTGAAAACGGATTTTACTTTGGCAACTTACTCAGAGAATTCTTTACCAAATATTTCTCCCAATCGATCTGTGTGGCGTTGACAAAAGCCGCGTAATAATTTATAATATATTTATACTTTGGAATAACTCCCGATTTTTTCGGAAACCATGAATATAGAATTTTTGCATAGGAGCTTGCCGTGGTCTTTTCTTCGCTGATCTTTTTGTTTGCATATTTGATGCTGACGATGGCCTTGTACTACGTCGTGCCGAGAAAATGGCGCAATGTGGTGCTTTTTGTCGTCTCGCTCTTGTTCTACGGATGGGGTGAGCCCGTCTACATCGCGCTGCTGTTGGTATCGATCACGGTGGCCTCCGTGGGCGCCTTCTTTATTGACAAATACCGCCATACCTCTCCGAAAAAATGCAAGGCGGCCATGATCGTCTCGCTCTCTCTGAACTTGTCGTTCCTTTTGTTCTTCAAGTACTTCAATTTCACCATGGAAACGCTCGCCCTCGTCCCGTTCTTGTCGGGTATAGCCAAGCCGATCGAGGGGCTTTCCTTGCCCATCGGTATCTCGTTCTATACCTTCCAGATCATGTCGTACACCATTGACCTCTACCGTCACGAGACCGAGGTGCAAAAGAACTATATCGCGTTCGGCACGTACGTGACGCTGTTTCCGCAGCTGATCGCGGGCCCCATCGTGCGCTACCGCGACGTGGACGACCAGCTGATGGGCAGACGCGAAAGCGTTGCCGATTTTGCCGCAGGCGTGCGCCGCTTTTGCGCAGGTCTTGCCAAAAAGGTGCTGCTGGGTGACGCTGCCGCTGCCGCATTTGCGTATTTTTCCGAGGCCGCGGGCTTTGAGCATACCGCGCTCGGCGCTTGGATGACGGTCATTTGCTACACCGTGCACATTTACTACGACTTTTCGGGATATTCCGACATGGCCATCGGCCTTGGCAAAATGTTCGGATTTCACTTTGTCGAAAACTTCGATTACCCTTATATTTCAAGAAGCATTACCGAATTCTGGCGTCGCTGGCACATCACGCTGTCCACCTGGTTTCGCGAGTACGTGTATATTCCGCTTGGCGGCAACCGAAAGGGCAAGGCGCGTCAGTATCTCAACCTGGCAGTCGTGTGGCTGCTGACAGGCCTTTGGCACGGTGCGTCCTGGAATTTCGTGCTTTGGGGCGTGTATTTCTTGGTCATCTTAGTTATCGAAAAGGCGTTCTTGCTCAAGCTGCTGGATAAAATTCCGCGCGTGTTCTCGCACGCGTATGCACTCTTGCTGATCGGCATCGGCTGGATCATTTTCGCATTCCCCGATCTTTCAGAGGGCTGGGCCATCTTTAGCGGCCTTTTCGGTGCGGGTACGGTGGGATTTGCTTCGCCCGTGATCATTTACGAGGCCCTGCGCTATCTGCCGCTGCTTATCATCTGCATTGTGGGGGCTACACCGCTGCCCAAAAAGATCTTTGAAAAAATCAAGGACAAGCCGGTGGTCATGTACGCCACCCCCGTGCTTTGCGCGGCCATCTTAGTGCTTTGCACGGCGTACCTGGTGGACTCCACGTTCAGCCCGTTCCTTTACTATATTTTCTGAGAGGAGGCAAGCATGAAGCATCAAAAAATCACCAATTTATTGACCGTATTACTGTTTGTCGTCCCTCTGGCGCTTGGGCTGATCTTTTTTGCAGCCCTGCCGGACAAGGATTTTTCCGCCGAAGAAAACCGCTCCCTGCAAACGCTGCCCAAGCTTACTTGGAAATCGCTTTCCGAGGGCAAATTCGGGCAGGATATGAACGAGTATTTTGCCGATCAGTTCCCGGCGCGCAACGTGCTGGTGGGACTCAAGGGATTGTCCGAGTTAGCGCTTGGAAAAGGGGAGAATAACGGCGTGGTGCTGGGCAAGGACGGCCAACTGGCTGTGCGCTGGTTTGACGCGTATATCGATCGCCTGACACGCGTGTACGACACCGATTTTTATTCAAAAGAGAGCATTGACGCGCAGACGGCTGCGCTGAACAATCTGCAAGCGGAGCTTGCGGCAAAGGACATCCCTCTGACCGTCATCATCCCGCCCCGCACGCTGGACGTGGTGGGTGCGCAGACCAACTATCCCATGCAGTCGGCAGACGCCTTGTGGGCGGACATCGACGCGGGGCTTGATGATTCCGTGTGCTACCTTGACCTGCGAGAGCCCATGCAGGATGCGCATGCGAACGGGGAATACGTCTACTACCGCACCGACCACCATTGGACCACAAAGGGCGCGTACATGGCGTATAGCGCGCTTATGAATGAGTGGGGCAGAGCGGATGAAATCATCCCCGAAAGCGCGTTTACGGTCGAAACAATCGAGGATTTTTACGGCACGACCTGGTCGCGCGCGGGCTTGAAGTTCGTCGGCCCCGACTCCTTGGAGATCTGGCACTTTGAAGGGGAGGACGCCTATACCGTGACCGATCCCGAAACGGGTGTCAGCTTCGAAGGCTTTTACAACCGCGATTACCTTGCAAAAAAGGACAAGTATTCCGCGTTTTTGGATGGCACGCACGGTATTCTGACCGTCAAAAAGAACACGGATGAGCAAAGAGAAACGTTGCTTGTGCTCAAGGATTCTTTCCTCAACAGCATGGTGCCGTTTTTGGCACAGCATTACGACCTTGTCGTGGTAAACCTCTCGGTCGGTGGTGTACAGCCGCTTGAAGTCTATATTGAGCAGTACGGCTGCGACGGCGTGCTGATCGTTTACAATGCTGAGAATATCATCGAAAACAACGCCCTTGCAGGCGTGAAATTTGTGCCGTGAACGAGTGAATATAGGTAACGGGATACATCTTTTATGGATGTATCCCGTTTTTTTATTTCATTCGGGCAACAGCAGTTGTTTTGTGGTATCAATTTAGTCAGTATCTGCGATTTCGGAATGATTCGCAAAGATTTGGTAAAATAATATTATCAAAACCTAACGCAAGGAGAGTGCTTTATGAAAAGGATTTTTGAACCGAGGACGATGCAGGATTTTGAAATCCATTTGAGAAACGAGGAAAGGAGTGAAGCAACGATTGAAAAGTATATGCGGGACGTAAGATTCTTTGCGGCATTTGCAGGAAAAGCCGAAATCAACAAACAAACCGTGCTTGATTACAAGGACAAGCTTAGTGAGACCTACGCTGTGACGAGTGCAAATTCTATGATTGCGGCAATGAATTGCTTTCTCCGCTTTTGCGGATGGCCCGATCTGTGCGTCAAGCAGTTCAAGGTGCAAAGAGAGGTTTACTGCTCTGAGGAAAAGGAACTGACCCGTGCAGAGTATGTCCGATTGCTTGAGGCAGCAAACGCAAAGCATAACGAGCGACTCAATCTGATCATTCAGACGATCTGCGGTACGGGGATTCGTGTCAGCGAGCTGCAATTTATTACTGTCGAGGCCTTGCACAATGGCGAAGCTGTTGTCAATTGCAAAGGCAAAAGCAGACGGGTTTTTATTGTTCCCAAGTTAAAGAAAAAACTGCTCCGTTACGTAAAGGAGCAGGGAATCCGTACGGGAACGGTGTTTGTGACAAGGGGAGGGAAGCCTGTGAGCAGGCATAGTATCTGGAAGGATATGAAAGCACTGTGCAAGCGCGCAAACGTTTCACCGAGTAAGGTCTTTCCGCATAACCTTCGCCATCTGTTCGCTCGTACCTTTTACAGTATCGAAAAGGATATTGCAAAGCTTGCAGATATACTCGGACATGCAAACATCAATATCACTCGTATTTATATCGTCACAACCGGCGCAGAGCACCTCAAAAAGATGCAAAAAATGCACCTGATCCTGTAAATCCCTGCAAAAGGGCATAAAAAAAGCCGATGCCTGCGCATCGGTGTGAGTAACATAATGGGAGTTATGTTGCGTAATTCTCACATAAGTTCCGTGATCGTGCATCATTATAGCATTGAAAAATGAAAAAATCAATAGTGCTTGCACGAAACGCACATTTTTATACATCAAAAACAATATTTTGGCGCGACAAAGGAACCTTTCGAGTTGTTTTTTCAAAAAAAACGGCAGAGAAAGGCTTTTGTCGTGCTTTTTATACTTATGATCTTGCGCTTCCTTCGATTATTACCTGTGCCATAGCTTAGAGCATAACAACATAACTCCCATTATGTTACCGTGAAATAATCACGATTATTTTAAGGAGATTTTCAAAATGAAAACAAACAACAAAGGCTTCTCATTAGTAGAACTTATCGTCGTCATAGCGATCATGGCGATCCTCGCAGCTGTGGCAATTCCCACTTTTGCTGGTTTTATTGAGAAGGCAAAGGTAGCCTCTGACGAGAGCTTTGTAAATGACATTGAGTATGCTATTAAGATTGCACATGCTGGTACCCCGGATGATAAAATTACTGAATTCAAGGTAACTGCATCTAATGGTGTTATTTCTACCGTAACCTACAAGGTCGGCGGAGATGCTGTAGAAATTGATGTTTCCGGTGGTGCTGGAACTCTTGACAAAACTGCTACTGCCGATACAAGAGAATCTGATGCAAGTTACGTTGTTGGATGCATCGATTGGACATATACATTTAAGTCTAAAGATTACGCTTCTGGTAAATAAATCCTTCGTGCAAACTGCACGCACAATAGAAAAATGAATATCCACATTTCCCGGCCAAGGAGATACCTTATGGTCGGGAAATGTACTAATGAAAGGTAATATATGAGAAAATTATTATTTTCAAAATCTCAAAAAAAGCACTATTCCCATTCCGTAGTGCGCATAGGCAAAAATAATTTGGGCTTTTCTTTGGTTGAATTGATTATCGTAATCGCGATTATGGCAATTCTTGTCGCCGTTGCGATTCCGGTGCTTGGCGTATTTATCAAAAGGGCAAAGATTGCGAATGATAAGCAACTTGTGAGTGATATTCTCTATGCGATTGATCTTGCTAATGAAGCAGATGCATTTGTCGGGTACAAGCAAACGGCTATTGGTGATATTGAATATCCGATCGCTTTTATTGTTATTGGTGAAGAAGGAACTAAGGTTGTGACTTCTGCAACCAAAATTGACTATATAGCTGACTCATGCGAATTTCTTACTGTGTCCGGGAGGACCATTGAGCAGGTAACCCAAAATGCGACATGTGGTACAAAAACTGAAAATGCAAATATATCAAAAATATCACCTAATCAAAACTATTTAATCTGTGAAACACACAGTCCTGATATTGTTGCGGCTGTTACTAAATTATCTGCCAATACTGAATATACTACAGATTACGGGTGTAATAAAAGTGGGTTTCACTTGCAGCACTCTTTTGTTGAAACAAAAGAGACTTTATATGCCGAGACTAATATTATAGATTTGTCCAAAGCGTATATCCAGAGCGCTCAAAATGCGACATATTGTTCATATGCTTACAAGAATCAGTACGGTTATATTGATAAAGATTCTATTGATGTCACTGAAACTGATACGGATCACGCTGTCTATCAAGCACTTGTAGATGTGTTTGGTGCTTCTTTCTCCGCTGAATTAAAGTTGAGTCATTCTGAATGGATGGATGATGGTAATTTCAACTATTCTACATTAGGTGCATATGCAGGGAATATGATGCAAGAAATAGAGGATATGTGCAATAGCTCTGCAGACGCATTAAATGCACCGATTTCTGGTGCAGCGATTAAGTCTGCAATGAATATAGCCGGGCTCACTTTTGCGGATGAATATGAGAGCGGTGCGGATATGCTTAACGGCGTTGCTAACAGAGTTGTTGCGGAAGATAAGTATTCCGATGTTGATAAGTGGACAGCGATGTGGTTGACAGTTCCTACTCAAAGAACGTATTATGGCTTTGGCATGAATGGAACGGAAGATCATGCTGCGTGCAGAAAAGGCTTTAATATGGCATTTGCTTCTTATCTCCAAGCATGTGGAGCTCCCGATTATTATGTGAGTGCAGTGCATGATTATAATAGAATGGAGATTGGAGGAATTAGCATTCCTGCGGTCGTTACGTTTGATTCCTTTTTGGAGACACCCAATCCTACTTATGATGGACACACTTATCTGAAAACTTCACTTGAGAGCAAGTATAATGACTTAAGTGCTGCAGAAAAAGAATCCGTTCCGGATGTTGCTCAAGCACTCAAAGATATTAAAAAGTATTATGAACAGTATATTGCCTCTGATACATATATCGAAAATGCAAAAACATTTTACGATACCTTGAAAACAGTATCCGAAACAAGCGATGTTGCAGAGAGTAGCGGAGATTATTTCGATTATTATGAGGGTTACTTAAAAGAACTTGGAAAGCTTTATAGTGCTGCGCAAGAAGCCAGCAAAGAAGGCAACCTCGTCATTATCGTCTCCCTCAAGGACGGTAAGGCTGTTTGCACCTTGTCCAACGCAGCCGCTGACCCCCGCAACGACTAATCGTTTCAAAAAATGAACACTATCCTATTATCAAACACCTTAGCGGAAAAATGCCCTGACGTCCTTGACCTTTGGGATTATGAGAAAAACAAGGGTATCTGTCCGCAAAATATGTCCCTTCATACAAAGAAAAGGGTATGGTGGAAATGCGACAGGGGGCATAGCTGGCAGTCACCGATCAACGGCGTTGCCGGCAACGGCACTCGCTGCCCCTATTGCGCGGGCTACAAGGCCATCCCGGGCGAGACCGATCTCGTGACGCTTTTCCCGGAAATCGCAGCCGAGTGGGATTATGAAAAAAACGGCGAGCTCGATCCTAACAACACAGCCCCTGCCACCCACACCAAGGTCTGGTGGAAATGTGCGCTTGGCCATAGCTATCAAGCTGCGCCATATTCACGTACGGGGCATTACAAGTCCGGCTGCCCCTATTGCTCGGGGCGAAAGGTTTTACCCGGGTTTAATGATCTGGAAACCCTGAAACCTGCGTTAGCGAGCGAATGGTATCAACCGCTCAACGGTGACTTGACTCCGTCCGACGTGACGCTTGGCAGCAACAAAAAGGTCTGGTGGCGTTGCTCCGACAATCATGTCTGGGAGGCGTGTGTTTTCTCGCGGACAAGATTTCGCGGCAGCGGATGTCCGGTTTGCGCAGGAGTGGCGAAATCTCGCAGAATCAAGTATTTTAACAATGATGAATGTATACTGTACAAAGGTCATGTGACATGCTAAATGAGCTGAAGGCATATGAATTTTTGTAAAAAAATTGCCATTCATAAATCCTTGATCATCGTTCAAAATAATAGCAGAGCACGCAAGAGATTGCGGACTCCATTGAGATAGATGATTTTGAAAAAAGACAGGGCAGCGCGCGGGAAGTACCCGCGAGGCCGACCCGAACAAGGAGATTATTATGGCAAACAAGGAAGCAAAGAAGGCTCTTGAGCAGTTCAAGATGCAGGCA
>CAZCRV010000103.1:0-7471 GCA_964501175.1 uncultured Clostridium sp. | reverse complement strand
CCATAGTAAAAGGCTGAGCCATTCGCTTCCTAAAAAGCTTTTGACTCAGCCCCTTCCTTAAAACTCATTTTTCACAGCCGCTTTGCGGCTGCTTCACTCGGAAATTGCTTCAAGTACCTTGAAGACAATTTCTGCAGCACCGCTGTCGATCAGCACGTACTCGTCTGTCCAAGCAGCACCGCCCGTGACAAAGTTTCCGGGGCCGCACGCGCCTGCAATGGCAGGCAGCTGGTGAAGCGGGCCGAAGACGTTCTTTCTCGTGCCGACCACGCAAAGGTCAATGCTCTGCCCTGCCTTGACAGCATCGGTCACGTCGACCTGCCAGGGATCCCAGCCGCAAACCTGCGTTTTGCCGTCCTCGGTGGTCACCTTGAAGCAGCCGCCCGTAAACTTGGCACTCAGCATGACGCGGTCGCCCTCTTCAAGCGTAAGCCCTGCGTACATCTCGGGCAAAATTCTGTAGGTCATGCTGCCGGTATAGAACGGCATCGCATAGTTCGCATAGTTGCCAAGACCGATGCTCTCGGGGGTGGCAATCAGCGTGCGTTTGTTGGTGTCGGAGAGCTTGACGCCAAAGTCGCCCACCAGATAAATGGCCTCGATGTTGGTGGTACGCATGAAGTTGACCTTGACGGTGACCACGTTTCTGCCAAGCTTGAGCGTACCCTCGGGGATATACATCTTCTTGAAGCAGTCGTCTACCCAGAAATCGTTGATATCCTTGTTCTCCAGCGCCACGCCGTTGATCGCGTAAGCGTTGGTTTCGGGTCTCTCGCCCGCCAGGGTAACCCGGGCTTTGGGAAGCTCGTCAATATAGAACTCGTATTCCAGCTCGATCTCACCATATTTCTGCTTGTGGTGAAGCTTTGCAAACCAGGGCTGCAGCATCTCTCCGCCGCGACGCTCAATGCCGACTGCATCGCGCACCTGCGCGTCAATGCGCAGAGCCTCAGCAGCATCACTCCACTTACCGTCCGCCCATCTCCAGCGGCAAAAGTCCAGCACGCAGACGTTTTGCTCGTCAAGCACAGGGGCAAATTCCGCCTCTGTGATCTCAAGCGTCTGCTTTTCGGCATACTTTTGCAGCACGGGCAGCTGCTCACGCTGCGCAGTCAGCACGAAGCAGCGCGTGCCTGCGGCATCCAGATCAAAGCCAATCTCGGCAACGCCGTCCTTCCAATTGACTCTTGTATTATAACGCTCTCCGCTCTCCAGATCCCACTCCTCAACGCTCATGCCCGCAGGCACGGCAACGCGCAGCACAAGATCCTTGCGTGCGTTTTGGCGGTCGGTGTTGAGCAGCACGGCTGCTACGCTTCCCTCGCCGTCCACATCGCGTCTGACCTGCACAAATACTGCCTTTTCGGTCTTGCCGTCGGCGTCCGTCACGCTTGCATAGCACGCGGAGGTCGCCCTGATGGCATCCACGATCTCGCGCTCGTCAAAGCCGATCTGCTTGCAAGAAGCTGCCAGCTTTGCGGGAGCATCGGAGGCAACCGCGTCCACGTATGAGGGTAGGTCGCCTGCGAAAATGACCTCGCCGCCCGCGTCCTTGAATGCCTTCAGAATTTCAAGCGTGGTAGGACGGATGGTCAGCATATTGGTCACCAGCACGGTCTTGTAGGTCGCGCTGCCGATGCGCAGCACGGCCTTGCCATCCGCGCCCTTATCAAGCGACCACTTATCGCGCATGATCTGCTCCTCGCCGTAGTCAAAGTCGATTTGATTATCGGTCAGCATATGGAACAGCTGTGCGTATCTCTGCTCGTAGGGAGCGACGTCGGGCGAGACGTTGGAGATCCATTGTGCCCAGCCAAGATATGCCTGGCACCAGAGCGATTCAATGGGATTGAGCACCAATACGTCGCAATCGGGCTTTCCTGCCGCCAAAACCACACCCATGCGGGCAAAGTGATCCTCGACCGTGGCATAATCCTTGTACCAGGGCGACTGATGCAGAATGGATGCGGGGTAATCGCGCTTGCTCTCCCCTTCCATGGTGTACCAGGAGAGGTGCTGGCAGCGCAGATTGATGCCAAACAACGCCTGCCAATCGCCGACCGCCTTGTGGGCCTTGAAATCAAACTGCCAGCCCGTGCAGCCATACAGCTCGGAAAGCAGCCACTTCTTATCCAGCTGACGCGCCGCCGAGGAGAGCTGCTTGACGATCCAATAGCAGCGGTTATGCTCGGTCAGGCAGTCCACGCCCGGGTATCCCATGTGCTCGTAAAAGCGCATAAGCGAGCCGTTGGGCACGGTTTGATTCATCAGAGAATCCTCGTGCAGCACGTGGCCCGTAAATTCGATGCCGTTGGCTTTGCACCATTGGTTGATGGGCATGGCAAAGCGCTCGATAAAGAGGTTGTTGGCAAGGTCGATATAATGCAGTTTGACGGGTGCTACCTGCTGTGCCTTGTATCTGTAAAACAGCTCGGGCAGAATGGGGCGGCACGCAAAGCCGTATCTCTTTTGGAATTCCTCGAAAATATCATCGGTCCAGGCCATCGCGCAGGAGATCACGCCATCCTTCTCGCGACGGTTATCAAAGCAATGGCCACGGTGGGGCTCGTCGGTGAAAATGCCCTTAATGGAAGTACCGATGCGGTCACCGCAGCGACGCTTGTACTCCTCGTGGGTCATGTCGATGAACTTATAAACCGCCTTATACGACATGGTGTCGATGTAGGTAGTGCCGTTGTAGTTGGAATTGGGCACGTCTGGCACGATGGCAAAGCGCAGCGTCTTCCAGGTGCCGGGCTTATCCTCTGCTGCGGGCGCAAGTCTTTCGATAGCAGACTTGGCGGCACGGCGCATGCAGTTGGAGCAAGCCAGCCCTGCGGTATCGATCTCCTCATATGCCCAGACGTTGATGCCGTCCACCTTTGCGACGTAAAGCGCGATGCTTTGGTCATCCCATTGGGTCTTTTCGGGCTCGGTTTCAAACACGAACAGCGACTTCTTGCGGTACTGCTCGTCAATCGTGACCTTGCCGCCCGCAGAGCCGGAGGGCCAGCGGTCCTCGTCGTACAGCCAGGACTCCATGCCTGCCTGCTTTCCCGCATCGGCAACGGCATTGATCAGTTCAAACCATTCGTCACCAAGATATTCGGTAATCAAACCTGCACGCGAGTGCATGAAATAGCCGCCAAGGCCCATTTGTTTCATGACCTCGACTTGTCTGACAAGTTCTTCTTCTCTCAGCTCGCCGTTCCAGGACCAGAAGGGCTTGCCGCGCCATTCCACACCGGGAGAGGCAAACGTGCTGTGTAACTCTTTTTTGCTCATGGTACACCTCCGTGCTATGTGATTGGTTTCATTATACCAAAATGCTTTTTGCTTTGCAAGGGCTTTGGAAAATAAAGCAAATTGGACAAGTTTTGGCCATGTATTTTAGCAAGATTGCGCACTTCACAGCGTGCACAGTCAGCAATCAATTGAAAGTCACTTTACGCCGTTTTGAAATATTCCTCGCGGTTTGAACAACCGCGTTCCGTTAGCGGAAACGGAATATTTCCAAAACAAAGTACAGACCGAAGGGCATTTTTTTGCTTTTGCAGATAGAAGGATCGGAATTTTGGAATATACTGTAATGAATTCTTTTTTTGAAAGGAAGCAACAATATGCCAAAATATTTCGGTACGGACGGCTTTCGCGGCAAATCGGGCACAGTACTAACCGCAGACCACGCCTATAAAATCGGACGCTTTTTGGGGTGGTATTACCGCAAAAGTGACGGCAAGCCGCGCATTGTGATCGGGAAAGATACCCGACTTTCCAGCTATTGCTTTGAATACGCCGTGGCGGCAGGCTTGACCGCTTCGGGCGCGGATGCCTACATGCTGCACGTCATCCCTACGCCCGGCGTCTCTTTTGCGGTGCGGCAGGGGGATTTTGATTGCGGCGTGATGATCTCGGCCAGCCACAATCCCTTTTATGACAACGGTATCAAATTGGTGGATGCCAATGGTGAGAAAATGGACGACGCCACGCTTGAGCGGGTGGAGGAATACCTGGACGGAGAAATTCCAGAGCTCCCCTTTGCCCAAGATGCGCAGATCGGGCGCATCGTGGACTACAGCGCGGGCAGAAACCGCTATACGGGATATCTGATCTCGCTTGCAACAAACTCCTTCAAGTCGCTTAAAATCGGCCTGGATTGTGCGTGCGGAGCCTCCTGGATGATCGCGCCTGCCGTATTTGAGGCGCTGGGAGCCCGTGTCAGCGTGATCGGTGCGTCTCCCGACGGCACAAATATTAACAATGGCTACGGCTCTACCCACATCGATAGGCTTTGCGACCACGTACGTCGCGCAGGGCTTGACATGGGCTTTGCCTTTGACGGCGACGCCGACCGCTGCCTTGCCGTGGACGAGCACGGAGAGGTGGTCAACGGCGATCATATTCTCTATATCCTTGCAAAGTCACTGCAAGAGCAGGGGCAGCTTGCGCATAATACGGCCGTGGTTACGGTCATGTCTAACCTGGGGCTTTTCCGCGCGCTGGACGCGGCAGGGATTGACTACGACATCACGCCCGTAGGCGACAGATTTCTGTGGGAAAGCATGGCGCAAAACGGCTACCGCATCGGGGCGGAGCAATCCGGGCACGTCATTCTCTCCAAGTACGCCACCACGGGCGACGGTATTCTGACCGCCATTATGCTGACCGAGACCATGCTGCAAAAAAAGACCACACTTGCAAAGCTTGCGTCCGATGTGAAAATGCTGCCGCAGCACACGCAGAATCTGCGCGTGGTCGACAAGGACAAGGTCATGAAAAACCCGCAAATTCTGGCGCTTGTCAAGTCACTTTCCGAGAACGAGCTGGCAGGTGGACGCATCCTTTTGCGTAAAAGCGGCACCGAGCCCGTCGTGCGCGTCATGGTAGAGGCGGACACAGGGGAGGCTTGCGAAAAGTATGCAGATCTGGTGATTTCACGTATCAAGGAGCTTGGATTGCATGAATAGACAAATTTCCCGTTTATTTTCCAACAATTATTTTAGTTTTGAGCACACGATTGCCGCTCCCCTGCTGCAAAAGCACGCCTACCCTTGGGAGGCCATTTCGGAGATTTCCGACTTTATCGCGGGCATAGGCCCTTCCCTTGACCCGCAAATCTATACCGATGTGGGGGCTCACGTCTATTTTGCCAAGAGCGCTAAGGTGGCGCCGAGCGCGCATATCGAAGGGCCTTGCATTGTCTGCGAGGACGCAGAGATCCGCCATTGCGCCTTTATTCGCGGCAGCGTGATCGTGGGTGCGGGTGCTGTGGTGGGCAACTCCACCGAGCTCAAAAACTGCATTCTGTTTGACTTTGTGCAAGTGCCGCATTACAACTACGTGGGGGACTCCATCCTTGGCTACAAGGCCCACCTTGGCGCAGGTGCGGTGACCAGCAACGTCAAAAGCGACAAAAGCGAGGTGGTCATCAAGGGCGAAAATTTCGCGCTTGCGACGGGGCGCAAAAAAGTGGGGGCTGTGCTTGGCGACGGCGTGGAGATCGGCTGTGGAGCAGTTCTCTGCCCCGGCACGGTGATCGGCAAGCACAGCACAATCTATCCGCTTGTGCGCGTGCGCGGGGTAATCCCCGAACGATGCATTGTCAAAGGTGAGGGGGATATCGTGCCCAAGAAATGAAACAAGGCTCACGCCGCAGCGTGAGCCTTGTTTATTTTGGTCAATATCAGTTATCCTTGCTCTTGGTTGCGATCTCGACCAAGATCTTGCCAAGGAACTCGTCAAAGGTCATAGTGCCAAGATCGGCATACTTGCGCGAACGAACGGCAACCATACCGGACTCGATCTCCTTTGCACCCACAACCAGCATGTAAGGAACCTTTTCGGTCTGCGCCGAACGGATCTTATATCCGATGGTATTGCTGGAGCGGTCGATCTCAACTCTGACGCCTGCCTCGGAAAGCTTTGCAGCCAGGCCTTCGCAGTATGCAAGCTCGTTGTCACCCATGGGCAGAACCTTAACCTGCAGAGGCGCCATCCACATAGGCAGCGCACCTGCGTACTTTTCCAAGAGCAGCGCGAGCGTTCTCTCGTAGCAGCCAAGCGAGGTTCTGTGAATGATATAGGGGGTGACTCTGGTGTCGGAGGAGTCGGTATATTCCATGCCGAACTTCTTAGCCAGCAACATATCGATCTGAATGGTTACAATGGTATCCTCCTTGCCGAATACGTTCTTGCACTGGATATCCAGCTTAGGACCGTAGAAGGCAGCCTCGTCGATACCGATCTCATAGTTGCCTGCGCCAAGGTACTTGTCAAGCAGCTCGCCCATGATGCTCTGTGCCTCTTCCCACTGCTCGGGAGTGCCCTCGTACTTATCGGTACGCTTGGGATCCCACTGAGAGAAGCGGAAGGAGCAATCCTCCCAAAGGCCAACCGTCTCAAGGCAATACTTTGCAAGCTCCAGGCAGCCTCCGAATTCCTCAGCCAGCTGGTCGGGACGCAGCACCAGGTGACCCTCGGAAATGGTGAACTGACGCACACGGATCAGGCCGTGCATCTCGCCGGATTCCTCGTTTCTGAAAAGCGTGGAGGTCTCGCCCAGACGCATGGGCAGGTCACGGTAGGATCTCTTCTTATTCAAAAATACCTGGTACTGGAAGGGGCAGGTCATCGGACGCATTGCAAAGCATTCCTTACTCTCGTCGTCAGCGTCGCCCATAATGAACATGCCGTCACGGTAGTGATCCCAGTGGCCGGAGATCTTGTAAAGGTCTCTCTTTGCCATCAAAGGAGTCTTGGTCAGAAGGTATCCGCGGCTCTGCTCCACGTCCTCTACCCATCTCTGCAGCAGCTGAACGGTGCGTGCGCCCTTAGGCAAGAGGATGGGCAACCCTTGGCCGATGACGTCAACCGTGGTGAAATATTCCAGCTCGCGGCCAACCTTGTTGTGGTCGCGCTTCTTGGCTTCCTCTACCATTTCAAGGTAGGAGCGCAGCTCGTCCTTGGACGGGAAAGCCGTGCCGTAAACTCTCTGCAGCTGCTTGTTGGACTGGTCGCCCTTCCAATAAGCGCCCGTGCACTGGGTCAGCTTGATCGCCTTGACAGCTCCCGTGGAGAACAGGTGCGGGCCTGCGCAGAGGTCGGTAAATTCGCCTTGGGTATAGAAGCTGATGACAGCATCCTCGGGCAGCTCCTCGATCAGCTGAACCTTATAAGGCTCGCCCTTCTCGGTCATCAGCGCGATTGCCTGCTCACGGGGCAGCTCGCTTCTCTCGATCTTGTGGTTTTCTTTGACGATCTTCTTCATCTCGTCCTCGATCTTCTTTAAGATATCGGGCGAGAAGGTGATGTCGGAATCAAAGTCATAATAGAAGCCGTTGTCGATCGCAGGACCGATGGTCAGCTTGGTTTCGGGGTACAGTCTCTTGACGGCCTGCGCCAGGATGTGAGACGCGGTGTGACGGAAGACGTGCTTGCCATCCTCCTGTGCAAAGCTGAGCAGCTCAACGTT
>CAZCRV010000102.1:0-7485 GCA_964501175.1 uncultured Clostridium sp. | reverse complement strand
ATGCATAAGTAAATCTCTCGCAAGAGGAATCGTCGCCCTCTGCGCTCTTGAGAATGGACATGGCGAAATTCATCTCTCCCTCACCCTCGCGGCGAATGATGCCCGAAATGCGGGGGGTGAAGTTGGGCTTATCGTCCTCAAACTCACGAGTACGCAGCGCCTGCTCAAAGGTCATCTGCTTGTCCATGAGATTGTAGATGGTGTCGGTCTGGTCACCGTTGGTCACGATGGTCTTGTTGCCCAGCACGCGCACGGGGTAATAAATGATCAGATGGGGGTCAACCATCTTGGACTCGTCAAACGCCTTGGTTCTCATAGCCTCGCCCTCAGCCACGAACACGCGGTTGCGGCTGTTGACGCTTCTGCCCATGATAAAATATGCGGTCACGGCCTTCTTTGCGTCAGCCGATTTGCCGATGATAATGCCTCTGCCGTGGTAGGCAAGAGAGTTCAATTCCTGTGCGATGGTATTTACCTTCATGTTGTTCTCCTTGTTTTTTATGTTGGTATGGGCGGGCGATTCGCATTTCGGCTCTGCCGAAATATTCGCCCCTACGGAGATGTTCGCTTCGGCGGGCGATTCGCATTTCGGCTCTGCCGAAATATTCGCCCCTACAACAGGGGGGCGTAGGGGCTATTCACGAATCGCCCGCCCGCTTTCATAGATTAACAAATATTAACTCTGTCGTCCTCAACCTTTAATCTGCCTTGGCAGAACAGGCTGACTGCCTCGGGCAAAATCTTCCATTCCGCCTCTTGCATGATGCGCTTTTGCAAGCTTTCGGGGGTATCGTCCTCGTGTACATCCACTGCCTTTTGTAGAATGATGGGGCCTGCGTCACACTCGGGGGTAACGAAATGCACGGTTGCACCCGAGACCTTAACGCCCTTGGCGAGTGCCGCCTCGTGCACGTGCAGGCCGTAAAAGCCTTGTCCGCAAAATGATGGGATCAGCGCGGGATGCACGTTGATGATGCGATTGGGAAACGCGCGGTACATCTCCTCGCCGATGATGATCATAAATCCTGCCAGCACGACAAGATCGATCTTTGCCTCGGTCAGCGTTCCGACCAACGCCTTCGTGTAAGTAGCCGCGTCGGGATATTCCTTACGCGCAAGTACTACGCCCTCAATGCCGGCATTAGCAGCACGCTCTAAGGCGTACACACCCGGCTTTGACGCCAGCACCATGACGATCTCGCCGCCGCCAAGCTCACCGCGACCTTGTGCGTCGATCAGCGCCTGCAGATTGGTGCCGCCGCCCGAAACCAGCACGGCAATGCGCGTTTTATTTTGTAAGCTCTGTTCCATTTAACTTACCTGTTCCTTTCCCTTTGCAAGGCGCGCAAGCACGGGCAGCACCCAGCCGCCAAGCGTGTTGCCAAGCACCGCGACCAGAATGAACACCACTCTCATGGGGTCAAACGCGCCGCGCATGGATGCAACCGTGAAATAATACACGTCCGCAATCGAGTGCTCAAAGCCGCAAAGAATAAAGGTGGGAATGCAGAAGATGATGCCGACCACGGTACCCTTGGCGCCGTAGGTCTTGACTGCCGCGTACATCAGAACGCCGCAGAACACCGCTGCGATCAGTCCGCGCAGCATGCCGTTCTCTAACTTTGCCGTGCAAGCCTTTTGCGCTGCGTCGATAAGCGTTGGCTTTGCAAGCGCGGTCAGCACACCTGTCAGCGCAGCACCGACCACGTTGCCACCAAGGCCGACGGGCAGAGCAAGCGCGCTTTTTTTATCTGGCTTTTCCATAAAAACACCGATCTTGCCAGTATAGAGGTAAAGCCCTAAAAGGCAAATGCACAAAAGCGCCACCGAGAACAGCACCGCGCCCACGACCTTGCTCTCGCAGGACAGATACACCGTGCCACCGATGCCGACCAGCATGCCAGAGGCAATGCCGCTCCAGAATGCATGCTTTAGCATAATTCGATCTTCTCCTCGCCCGCGACGATCTTGCCGATCACGTACGCGTCCTCACCGTGGGCGGCAAGGATCTCCAGGGTCTTGTCCACCTGCTCTGCAGGCACGACCACGCTCATGCCAACGCCCATGTTATAGGTGTTGAACATATCTCTCTCGCAAATATCGCCCGTCTTGGCGATCAGATCAAAGATGGGCAGCACGCGCACCGATGCGCAGTCGATCTTTGCGCAAAGGCCGTCGGGAATGCTTCTGGGAATATTTTCATAAAATCCGCCGCCCGTGATGTGCGAAATGCCCTTGACGTCCACCTGCTCCAAAAGTGCAAGGATGGACTTGACGTAGATCTTGGTGGGGGTCAGCAGCGTTTCTGCGATGCTCTTGCCGCCAAGTGCCTCGCAGGGCACGTACAAGGAATCGGGGTTTTTATCAATTTCAAACACCTTGCGGCAAAGAGAGAAGCCGTTGGAATGCACGCCGCTGGATGCAAGCGCCACTACCACGTCACCCTGTGCCATGCGGGTGTTATCCAGAATCTTTTTCTTATCCACAATGCCCACGGCAAAGCCTGCAAGGTCGTAATCCTCCATGGGCATCATGCCGGGATGCTCTGCGGTCTCTCCGCCGATCAGCGCCGCGCCCGACTGCACGCAGCCCTCGGCAACGCCTGAGACGATGGCCGCGATCTTTTCGGGGATATTCTTGCCGCATGCGATGTAATCAAGGAAGAACAAGGGCTTTGCACCCACGCAGATGATGTCGTTTACGCACATGGCCACCGCGTCAATGCCGATGGTGTCGTGCTTGTCCATCAGAATCGCCATCTTGACCTTGGTGCCGCAGCCGTCCGTACCCGAAACCAGCACGGGCTGCTCCATGCCTGCAATCGGCAGACCAAAGCAGCCGCCAAAGCCGCCCACGTCGTCAAGGCACCCCTCGTTCCTGGTGCGTGCGATGTGCTTTTTCATCAGCTCGACTGCGCGGTAGCCCGCGGTGATATCCACGCCTGCTGCAGCGTAGCTTTCCGATCTGGAGTTAGAATGCATGTTATTTGTTCCTTTCAGTATGTATTTCAAGTCAATATGTTTCAAAGCTTATTCCTTGCCGTTCCAGCAATAGGTGCAAAGCCTTTCGGGCGGAAGTCCGATCGCCATGATCACGCCCTCAAGCGTCTGGAATTCAAGCGACGCAAAGCCGAATTTATTGCAGATGCTCTTGCGCAAGGCCTTGCCGCGCTCGGTAGAGCCGTCGCTGTATTCCTCAAGGTGGTTAAATCCGTCCGTGCCCTCCAGCTCCATGATGGTGCGGCGGGTGATCAGCTCCATGTCACCCGTGGAACGCGAGAAATTGAGATACTTGCAGCCGTACATGATGGGCGGGCAAGCCGAGCGCATATGCACCTCTTTTGCACCGTTGGAATACAAAAAGTCAACCGTTTCCTTAAGCTGCGTACCGCGCACGATGGAATCGTCCACGAAAAGCAGCTTCTTGTTCTCGATCAGCTCCTGCACGGGAATCTGCTTCATGCGCGCAACCTTGGCGCGGTCTGATTGCTTTTGCGGCGTAAAGGAGCGCGACCAGGTGGGCGTATACTTGATATACGGACGCGCGTAGGCCGCGTGGGAATTGTTGGCATACCCGATTGCGTGCGGCACGCCCGAATCCGGTACACCGCCCACGTAATCAAGATCGGGCGCGTTGCCCGCCTCTTTATCAAGCTCGGCCATGATCTCGCCGTTGCGATATCGCATGGCCTCTACGTTGACACCCTCGTAGGTGGAGGTGGGATAGCCGTAATACGACCAAAGGAAGGAACACATTTTCATTTCCTTGCCCGGCTTTGCAAGCTGCACGATGCCATCCTCACAGGAAAGCTCCACGATCTCACCCGGTCCCAGCTCACGCACCGGGAAATACCCGAGCTTTTGCGCCGCGAACGACTCAAAGGTGACTGCGTATCCGTCCTCGCCCTTGCAGACGATGACCGGGATGCGTCCGACGCGGTCGCGTGCCGTGATCAGATGTCCGTTTTGCTTAAGTATCAGAATCGAACAGGTGCCGTCGATCAGCGACTGTGCGTACTGAATTCCCTGTGCGAAATTTTCCTTTTGGTCGATCAGCGCGGCCACTAACTCCACGGTGTTGACTCTGCCGCCCGTCATGGCGTCAAAGTGTCCGCGGCTTCCGCCGAAATACAGATCGATCAGCTGCTCGGCATTATTGATAAGGCCGATGGTGCAAATGGCATACGTGCCGTGGTGCGAGCGGATCAGCATGGGCTGCGGGTCGGTATCGCTGATGCAGCCGATGGCAGAGATGCCCGACATCTCGTCAAAAATGTTTTCAAACTTGGTGCGGAAGGGCGCGTTTGTGATGCTGTGGATCTTGCGCTGCAGTCCGATCTCGGGATCGTAAGCCGCAAGTCCTCCCCTCTGCGTTCCCAGGTGGGAATGGTAGTCGGTTCCGAAGAACACGTCAAGAAGGCAATCCTTATTTGAGGTTATGCCAAAAAATCCTCCCATAAAACCTCCATGCCGCCTTCGGCGGCTCAAATAGTGATGGAAACTTCACCGCGGAGCATTGCTCCAAAAATGGGCCTTGACCCATTTTTAGGTGAAGTTTAAGCGTGAATGGTTGAGTAAAAGGGATATTGCGTAAACTTTCACGCTATTCTCCTTTTTTGGTCTGTGCGAATGGTATATTTGCGTATTTATGCGTGAAATCTCTCCTGCAATGCCGCATCCTTGGCAAGCACTGCGGCGGTGTCCTTTGTTCTCTTTGCGTCAAGCTTGGCTGCAAGCTCTTCGTCCTCGATGGCCAGCATCTGAATGCAAAGCAGCGCTGCGTTGACCGCTCCGTTGAGTGCAACGGTAGCCACGGGCATGCCCGAGGGCATTTGCACGGTGGCAAGCAGCGCGTCCATGCCGTCCACGGCACCGCCCTTGACGGGAATGCCGACCACGGGCAGCGTGGTTCTTGCGGCAATGGCACCTGCTAAGTGCGCTGCCATGCCTGCGGCCGCGATGATAGCGCCAAAGCCATTCTCTCTTGCGCTCATGGCAAAGGCGGCTGCCCGGTCGGGCGTTCTGTGTGCCGAATATACGTGCACCTCGTAGGGTACACCGAAATCCTTTAAGGTATTGATTGCTTTTTCCACTACGGGAAGATCGCTGTCGCTTCCCATGATCACTGCGATTTTTTTCATCCGGTCATCTCCATTATCAAATTTTCAACAAATAAACAAAAAGGGCAAACCTATCCTAATTGCTTAAGA
Source organism: uncultured Clostridium sp. (assembly GCA_964501175.1). Classification (GTDB taxonomy): domain Bacteria; phylum Bacillota; class Clostridia; order Oscillospirales; family CAG-272; genus SVQP01. The sequence goes on along the minus strand of CAZCRV010000102.1, from coordinate 2,276 downwards.
CAGGATTGCCCAGGCGGTCGGCTTTCGATATTTTCCCGCTCCCTCTGTGTGTCTCACATTCCGCCGGTTACGGGAAGATTTCCTTATATTCAGTATACCGTTTTTTCGCCAAAATGTCAATGCGCAAAAGGGCCAATTCCGCACCAATCAAATGCACACTTTTGACAATTTTGACAAACGGCCGAATATGCCGGGCAATCCGCTCGCGATCAGTCGATCCACGCGGTGTACGTAGTCACACCGCTGACCGTTTCACCGTCGATCTGCAATGCCGTCGGCTTATCAAATTCAACCGTTATTTTTTTACCCGAGAGCACGTCGATGCTCTTCTTGTACTGCACGTGCTCGCCCGTAAAGATCTTGGGGAAATGCATCAGCGTGGCCAGCTTTCCCGAGGTGTGCCATACGCAGCAGGTCAGCGTATCTCCCCCTCTTTTCTGCTCGGGAGCGACGCGCATGCCGCCGCCGTAGTACTGTCCGTACATGGCGGACGCGATCCAGATCTTTTTATATTCCTTGGTCACGCCGTCCACGGTCACTCTGCCCGAGGGGCACTTGAAGCCGCCAAGCAGCAGCTTGATCGACTCCATGGTATAATTGATCTTCTTGACCCCCTTGGCCTTGAGTGCGTCGGTCACCTCGCACACCATGCCGTCAAGTCCAAAGCCAATGCCGTTTACATAGCGGTAAACCTTGCCCTTGATCTCCACGCGCGGCAGATTGACCAAGTAAGGATTGAGCAGCACGGGCTCGGTGCTCTCGTTAAGCCCAAGGTCGCGCAGAAAATCGTTGCCCGTTCCGCTCTTCCAAAGGTATACGGGAACCGAATAGGATGCGCCGTCCAGTGCGTTTGCCAGCCGCATAATGGTGCCGTCACCACCGCAGATCAACACGCGGTCATTCTCGCCCAACGCACAGATCTCGGCGCGCACGTCCACCCGCGTCAGATCCTTTTCCACCGCGTCGGATGCGGCTGCGTAAGCGCGCACGCCCTCAAGTGCTGCAGAAATATCACTGTTATTTGCATGGGGATTGAACAAAATAAGAGTCATGAGTTCCTCCATATGTAAACGTTATGAATTTCAAATCAAAGCAATCTAACGCCTGCCTCGGCACAGATGCGTTTTGTTTCCTCATCCCAGATGCCCGACTGTACCTCGCCGATGTGCGCACAGCCCATAAGCAACATGCAAAGGCGGGATTGTCCGATACCACCGCCCACACTCAGGGGTAGCTCGCCGTTCAAGAGCATCTTGTGGAAGGGCAGCTCGCGACGATCGTCACAGCCCGAGATGCGCAGCTGCTCGTCCATAGACTTCTCATCCACGCGGATGCCCATAGAGGAAAGCTCCAGCGCGCGATCCAGCACGTCGTCCCAGAAAAGTAAGTCACCGTTGAGCGACCAATCGTCATAGTCGGGCGCGCGGCCACCATGGGGCTTGCCGTCAGATAGCTTTCCGCCGATGCCGATGACGAAGACGGTTTTATGAAGCTTGGTAAATTCATACTCACGCTGCTCGGGGGGCATGTCGGGATACAGATCGCAAAGCTGTTGCGAGGTAACAAAGGTGACCTCGCGGCATAATTTGCCCGTCAGCTGCGGAAAATGCACCTGCAGCTGCTCCTCGGTGGCACACATGGCGTGCACGATGGCCTTGACCATCAGCTTCAGGTAATCCAGATTTCTTGCCTCCTTGGTAATCACCTTTTCCCAGTCCCACTGGTCAACGTAGATCGAATGGATATTGTCCAGCTCCTCGTCGCGACGGATGGCGTTCATATCGGTATAAAGCCCGTTGCCCACCACAAAACCGTAGCGCAAAAGCGCAAGTCTTTTCCACTTTGCAAGCGAGTGCACCACCTCGGCCTGCTTGCCGTCCAGCGCGGGAATATCAAAGGCGACGGGACGCTCGTGGCCGTTTAAGTTATCGTTCAGACCCGAATCACTGGCCACAAACAAGGGCGCGGACACGCGCTTTAGGTTGAGCGCGGCACAAAACTCGCGCTGAAAGGTGGTTTTGATATGCTCGATGGCACGCTGGGTCTGGTAAGCATCCAGCACCTGCTTATATCCTTCGGGAATGTAACAGTGGCTCATAACGGACTCCTTGAGGGGATTTCAATACTTAGTATTATTATATCATATACCAAAACAATTATCAAGTCTTTTTTACAAAATCCCCGCGCTTTTTGGGCCTCTTGCGAAACAAGCGCAACTGCGCAAGTTGCACAATGTATATTGACAAGTTAAAGAGTTTGTGGTATAATATTCCTGC